>CANFIE010000139.1 GCA_947446625.1 Acetobacteraceae bacterium
ACACCCCGGATGATGATGCGGCCCAGCTGCTGGCCGACCTGGAAGGCAATGTGGGCGCCGACAGCACGCCGCTGGTGCTGTGCGAATGCTTCGCCCGTGACGGTTTGCAGCATGAGACGACGTCGATTTCGGCCGAGGACAAGATTGCGCAGATTGAGCGCATTGCCGATTGCGGCTTCAAGCGGATTGAGATCACCAGTTTTTCCCACCCGGTGCATGTGCCGCAATTCGCTGATGCCGAGGCGGTGCTGCGCGGGGTGAAGCGGCGGCCTGGCGTGCTGTTCAAGGCCACCTGCCCGAACCAGCAGGCGGTGAAGCGGGCGCTGGCGGCGCGGGATGGCGGCTGGGGGCCGGAGGACCTTTCGCTGCTGGTGAGCGCCAGCGAGGGGCATACGCAGAAGAACCTGCGGCGCACGCGGGACGAGCAGTGGCAGAACATTGCAGAGATGGCGGCGCTGGCGCGGGGGAATTTCGTGCTGGTGGGGACGATTTCGGTGGCGTTTGACTGCCCGTTTGACGGGCCCACGGCGCCGGAGCGGGTGCTGGAGGATGCCGAGCATTTCGCCCGGCTGGGCGTGACGCGCATTGCCATTGGCGACACGGTGGGCAGCGCCACGCCGCCGCGGGTGCGGGATTTGATTGGCTGGCTGCATGGGGCGCTGCCGGAAGCGACCTTCATTGCGCATTTCCATGACAGCCGGGGCACCGGCATTGCCAATACGCTGGCAGCGATTGAGGCCGGGCTGACCCATGCCGATTGCGCGCTGGGCGGCACCGGCGGGCACCCGGCGAAGATTGCCTATGGCGAAGGCTTCACCGGCAATACCTGCACCGAGGATTTGGCCACCGCGCTGGTGGCGATGGGCTACGAGACCGGCCTGGACATGGCCAAGCTGCGCGCCGCCGGCGAGGAAGCCGAGCGGCTGCTGGGGCGGACGCTGCACAGCAAGACGGTGCGGTTGGCGCATTAAGGCCACCCGCCCGCACCGGCCCGGTTATTCGGGCTGGATGCCGGCCTTGCCGAGGACTTCGCGCCAGAGCGGGGTTTCCACCCGCATGCGGGCGGCGAGTGGGGCGGGGCCATCCAGTAACAGCGTGCCGCCGCCGGCGGCGATGCGCTCGGCCAGGGTGCCGCCCTGCTTCATCGGGGCGATTTCGGTCAGCAGGCGTTGCACCACGGCATCCGGCGTGCTGGCCGGGCCGAGGACGCAGTAATAGATGGGCAGGTCGTAGCCGGGCAGGGTTTCCGCCACCGTGGGTGTGTTGGGCACCAGCGGCAGCCGGGCGGCGCTGGTCACGGCGAGCAGGCGCATCCGGCCATCATTGATGTGCGGCAGCAGCAGGCCGAGGTCGCCGATATAGACCTCGATTTCGCCGGTATAGACGGCGTTCACCGCTTGGCCGGCACCGCGATAGGGCACGTGCAGGAATTCGGCGCCGGCCTTTTGCCCCAGCAGCAGCCAGGCCAGATGAGTGATGCTGCCGACGCCGCTGCTGCCATAGCTCATGCGGCCGGGGGCGGCCTTGGCGCGGGCAAGCATGTCGGCCAGCGAGGTGATGGGGCTGTCGGCCTTCACCACCAGGCAGAGCGGTAGTTCGGCGACCAGGGTGATGGGCTTGAGGTCGGTGAAGAGGTCGAAGCCCGGTTCCTTCTGCAAGGCCGGGATGATCGGCAGGCCGTTGGTCATGAACAGGAAGCTGTGGGCGTCCGTGCTGCGGACGATTTCGCGCACGCCGATGCTGCCGGCGGCGCCGGGGCGGGTTTCCACCACCACCGGCTGGCCGAGGCGATGCGAGAGGTGTTCGGCCATCAGCCGGGCCGGGGGTTCCACCGGGCCGCCCGGGGCGAAGGGCACGATGAACCGCAGGCCGCGGCTGGGCCAGGCGGGTTGCGCCAGGGCAGGTGCGGCGAGGGTGGTGAGGAGGAGGGAGCGTCGGAGCATTGGGTTCATTCCGCCTTGATGCCGGCCTGCTGCACCACCTGGCGCCAGAGTGGGACTTCGCGGGCCAGGCGCTGGGCCAGGACCTCGGGGCCGGTGAGGAGCAGGGAAGCGCCGTTGAGCGCCATGCGCTGGCCAAGCTCGCTGCCGTTGCGCAGCGGGGCGAATTCGGCTTCGAGCCGGCGGATCGCCTCGGGCGGGGTGGCGCGGCCGCCGGTAAGGGCAAACCAGATGGGCATGGCGGTGCCGGGGAGGGTTTCCTCCAGCGTCGGCGCGTTGGGCAGCACCGCGGCGCGGCTGGCGCCGGTTTGGGCAATGGCGATGGCGCGGCCTTCGCGCACATGCGGCAGCACGGTGCTGGCCTCACCGATCATCAGGTCCAGGTCATTCGCCAGGAAGGCGCCGATCATTTGCCCGGCGCCGCGATAGGGGATGTGGACGAGGTCCAGCCCGGCGCGCAGGGCGAAGAGGGCGCCGACCATGTGCGTGGTGGTGCCGGTGCCGCTGCTGCCATAGGTGACCTTGCCGGGATTGGCGCGGGCATAGGTGATGAGCTGGGCCAGCGAGGTGATGCGGCCATTCACCGGGGCCGAGAAGGCCATGGGGGATTCGGAGATGAGCGAGACCGGGACGAGATCGCGCAGCGGGTCGTAGCCGATTTCGGGCTGCAGGGCGGGCTGGATGGCGATGCTGCCGGTGCCGAACAGGAAGCTGTGGCCATCCTGCGCCGCCATGACGGCCTGGACGCCGAGGGCGCCGCCGGCACCGCTGCGGTTTTCCACCACCACCGGCTGGCCAAGGCGCTGGGTGAGGTATTCGGCCAGGAAGCGGGCGGGGATGTCCACCGGGCCGCCCGCCGCGAAGGGCACGATGAAGCGCACCGGGCGGGTGGGCCAGGCGGCGGGTTGCGCCAGGGCGGGCGCGGCGAAGGGCAGGGTGAGGAGGGTGCGGCGCAGCATGGCGCGAGTGTGCGTGGTTTGCCGCCGTTGCGCTACGGGGTAGCGACGTGGCGGCGCTATTCTGCCTGAATGCCGGCCTGGCGCGCCACGTCCTTCCATTGCGGCACTTCGCGCGCCATGCGGGCGGCCAGCGGGCCGGGGCCGTCCAGCAGCACGGCCTGGGCGGCGGCATTGGCGCGGGCGGCGAGCGGGCTGCCCTGGCGCATGGGGGCGATTTCGGCGGCCAGGCGCTGGACCAAGGCGGGCGCCATGCCGCGTGGGCCGAACATGGCGTACCAGATGGTCATGGCGTAGCCGGGCACGAGTTCGGCGGCGGCGGGGACTGCCGGCAGCAGCGGCGTGCGCTGGGCCGAGGTGACGGCGAGGGCGCGAAGCCGGCCTTCAGTGACGTGGGGCATGGCCTCCCCGGTGCCGGTGACCATGAGGGCGGTGTCTCCCGCATAGAGCGCGTTTACCGCCTGGGCGGCGCCGCGATAGGGGATGTGCAGGAGTTCCACCCCGGCCTGCACCCCCAGCAGGGCGCCGGCCAGGTGCGTGGTGCTGCCGGCGCCGGAACTGCCATAGGTGATGGTGCCGGGGCGGGCCTTGGCCTGCTCCAGCAGTTGCGCGAGGGAGCGCAGTGGGCTTTCGGCCTTCACCAGCAGCACCATGGGGGCATCCGTGACCATGGAGATGGGGGTGAGGTCGGCGATGGGGTCGAAGGGTGGGTTGCGCATCAGCGCGGGCAGGATGGCGACGGCGGAGGTGGTGAAGAGCAGGGTGTGCGGGTCGTTCTGCTGCACCACGTATTGAATGCCCAGCGCGCCGCCGGCACCGTGGCGCGGCTCGACGATGCAGGGCTGGCCGAAGCGCTGGGTGAGGTGCTCGGCGATGAAGCGGGCGGGGATTTCCACCGGGCCGCCGGCCTGGAAGGGCACGATGAAGCGCAGCGTGCGGTTGGGCCAAGGGGCTTGGGCGCGGGCCAGGCTGGGCAGGGCGAGGGCGGCGAGGATGAGGGCGCGGCGGGGATGGTTGACGGGCTCAACAATGCCGCTAGCTTGCCGCCGACCTGCATGAGGGCCGCGCGTGACTGAAGCAAGCATTGGGTTTCCTTCCCGCCTGACGGCGCTGTTGGGCATCAGGCATGCCATTGTGCAGGGCGGCATGAGTTGGGCTTCTTCCTGCTGGGAGCTGCCATTGGCGGTGAGCCGCGCCGGCGCCTTGGGCGTTATTGCCGCCGGGCCGATGTATCCGGAAAAGCTGCTGGAGGCGGTGCGGAAGGTCAAGGCCGGGACCGACCAGCCGTTTGCGGTGAATATTCCGCTGTACAACAAGCGCAGCGCGGAATTCCTGGACATTTGCGAGCAGGAACGCGTGCCGGTGATTGTGGCCAGCCAGGGCGGGCCGAAGGCGCTGGCGCGGTTCAGGGCCTATGGCGCCAAGTGGCTGCATGTGGTGGCCAGCCCGGAGCATGCGCTGAAGGCCGAGGCGGCGGGCGTGGACGCGCTGGTGGTGGTGAGCGGTGAGGCGGGCGGGCATCCGCCGGCCAGTGATGTGAGCATGATGGTGATGCTGCGCGCGGTGGCGCGGGTGTGCCGGCTGCCGCTGATTGCCAGTGGCGGCATTGCCGATGGCGCCGGGATTGCCGCGGTGTTTGCGCTGGGGGCCGAGGGCGCGCAGCTGGGCACGCGGTTCTTGATGACTGAGGAAGCCACGGTACACGCCAACTACAAGGCGGCGGTGGCCAAGGCCGGCATTGCCGATACCGCGATGGTGGGGCGCGAGGCGCTGCCGATACGCATGCTGCGAAACCGCTTTGCCGAGGAGATGGCTGCCGCCGAGCGGGCCGGGCGGCCGAAGGATGAAGTGGTGACTCTGTTTGGCGCGCATACGCTGAAGGATGCGGCGCTGGATGGCGATGTGGACTGGGGCAAGACTGAAGCCGGGCAGACCGCCGGGTTGATTGATGATGTGGTGCCGGCCGAAGCCTTGGTGGCTCGGTTGGTTGCGGAAGCCGCGGCCGTGCGCCGCCGTTTGATGGGAAATGCGTGATGCCTGTGATTGTTGAGACCCGTGGCCGCGTGCGCGTGCTGACGCTGAACCGGCCGGAGAAGCGCAATGCGCTGAACTTGGCGCTGTGCGAGGCGATGGTGAAGGCGCTGGCAGCGGCCGCTGCGGATGACAGCGTGGCGGCGGTGGTGATTGCTGGCGCCGGGGTTGGGTTTTCCGCTGGCGCCGACCTTGGCGAGCGCAAGCTGTATGCCGATGCGCCGGAGATGCAGTCCAGGCGCGCTGCTGCGGGTATGGCGATGCTGCGGCTGCCGGGGCAGATGGGCAAGCCGGTGATTGCCGCCGTGCATGGCCCGACCGTGGGCGCCGGCAGCACGCTGGCGCTGGGCTGCGACATGATTGTGGCCGCCGACGACGTGAAGGTAAGCTACCCCGAGGCGAAGCACGATATCTATCCGAGTTTGGTGCTGCCGACGCTGCTGCGGCATTTGGGACCGAAGGATTGCTTTGAGCTGCTGGCGACCGGGCGGGTGGTGCTGGCCGAGGAAGCGCTGCGGCTGCGGCTGGTGAACCAGGTGGTGCCGCGTGAGGAATTGCTGGCGACTGCCTGCGCGGTGGCGGAAGGCGCGGCGCTGTATGGCCGGGATTCGCTGAAGCGGATCAAGGCGGCGATTGATGCGCTGGGCCAGGGCGTGGTGCCGAGCGCGCCATGAAGCCATTGGCTGGGCTGCGGATACTGGACCTTTCGCGGGTGTTGGCCTGCCCGTTCGCCAGCATGATTCTGGCCGAGCTGGGGGCCGAGGTTATCAAGGTTGAGCAGCCCGGCGCCGGCGATGAGACTCGCAGCTTTGAGCCCTTTGCCGAAGGGCCGGATGGGGCGCGGGTGAGCGGCTATTTCATGAGCTGCAACCGCAGCAAGCGCAGCATGACGGTGAATCTGCGCTCGGCTGAGGGGGCGGAGATTGTGCGGGCGCTGGCGACGCAGAGCGATGCGGTGGTGGAGAATTTCCCGACCGGCACGCTGCAGCGGCGCGGGCTGGATTATGCCAGCCTGAAGGCGGTGAATCCGCGGCTGGTGTATGTGAGCTGCACCGGCTTTGGCCAGACCGGACCCTATGCGAAGCGCAAGGGCTACGACACGGTGTTTCAGGCCATGGGTGGGCTGCTGAGCCTGACTGGCGAGCGTGGCGGTGGGCCGGTGAAGCCGGGGCTGCCGGTGGCGGACCTTACGAGTGGGCTATGGGTGGCGATTTCGCTGCTGGCGGCGCTGCGCGGGCGTGATGCCACGGGGGTGGGTGGGCATGTGGATTTCAGCATGTTCGACGGCCAGGTGGCGCTGCTGACCATTGCCGCCGCACGCTGGTTTGCGCTGGGTGAGGTGCCGCCGCGCCTGGGCACGGAGCATCCGGGGCGGGTGCCGACGGCGAGCTTCAAGTGCAAGGACGAGCGGTGGCTGCACATTACGTGCAGCGACCAGCATTGGGTGCCGTTGGTGAATGCGCTGGGCTTGAGCGTGGATGACGGGCTTTCGACCAATACCGGGCGGCTGGCGCGGCGGGATGAGGTGATGGCGATGCTGAATGCCGCGCTGGCCAAGCTGACCAGGGCCGAGGCGGTGGCGCTGCTGGATGCGGCGGATGTGCCGAACGGGCCGGTGCTGGCGGTGGATGAAGTGCTGCGCGACGAACATGTGGCGGCGCGGGGCATGGTGGGCGGGTTTGACTATCCCGGGTTGGGGGCGTTTCCGGCGCTGCCGGTGCCGCTGAAGTTTGACGGCTGGGACGCGCCGGAAGTGGGCCGCCCGCCGCTGCTGGGTGAGCATACCGACGCGATTTTGAGCGAGATGCTGGGCTATGACGCGGCCAGGATTGCCGCGCTGCGGGAGGCGAAGGCGATATGAGCGAGGCTCTGCTGTACGAGGCTGGCGAGGATGGGGTGGTTACCTTCTGGCTGAATAGGCCAGAGGCGCGGAATGCGCTGAACCTGGCGCTGGCCGAGCAGATTGCCGCCGCCTGCCGCCGCGCCGTGGATGAGAATGCCAAGCTGGTTTGGGTGCGGGCGAAGGGCAAGGTGTTCTGCGCCGGGGCTGACCTGAAGGAACGCCAGGGCATGACCGATGACCAGGTGCGGGCGCGGCGGGTGAAGGGCTTTGCCGCCTACAACGCGCTGGAACAATTGCCGATGCCGGCGATTGCCGTGGTGGATGGCGCGGCGATTGGCAGTGGCTGCGAGATTTCGGCGGCGTGTGATTTCATCATCGCCACGCCGGCGGCTTCGTTCAAGACGCCGGAAGCGCTGTGGGGCACGGTGGGGGCGACGCAGCGGCTGCCGCGTGTGCTGGGCAAGCGCCTGGCGAAGGACATGATGCTGACCGGGCGGGTGCTGGGCGCCGAGGAAGCGCTGGCGCATGGGCTGGTTTCCAGGCTTGTGGCGCCCGAGGCGATTGAGGCGGTGGTTGCTGAGATTACCGCCACGATTGTGAAGGCGCCGCCGGCGGGGTTGCGGATGGCGAAGCGCTGTATTGACCAGGGGATGGAACTGGATCCGCGTGGCGCGCTGGCGACGGAGTTGCTGGCGATTGAGGAGATTCTGGCGGCAGCGGAATGGCGGAAGGCGATGGCCGGGTTTGGTAATTCGTGAGCCAGCCGTTCGATCGGCGGAAGGCCGAAGGGCCGGGAGCCGTGAATCGGCCGGCTGACATGCCGGTTTTTTTGTTAAAGGCGTTTCTGGAGGCGAATGCGCGGGAGCGTGGCGCCGCCGAGGCGCTGGTGACGGCGGGGCGGCGCTATAGCCATGCCGAGATGCTGGCCGAGGCTCGGCATGTGGCGCGGGGCATGCTGGCGCTGGGGCTGCAGCGCGGCGACCATGTGGGCGTGCTGAGCGGGAATGATGATTTCTGGGTGAGCGTGTTCTACGGCGCGGCGCTGATAGGCTGCGTGACGGTGCCGGTGAATACGCGGTTCAAGGCCGCCGAGATTGGCTTTGCGCTGAAGCAGGGCGATTGCCGCGTGTTGTTCATGCGCGAGCAGTTCTTGAAGATAGACTTTGCCGCCGCAGTGGAAGCGGTGCGGGGTGAGTTGCCGCTGCTGCGCCATGTGGTGCGGCTGGAGCGGGATTGGCCGCTGGTGGATTTGGCCAGCGAGGCCGAGCTTGAGGCGGCGATGGCGGCAGTGGGCGAGGATGATCCGCTGCTGATTCAGTTTACCAGTGGCACCACGGCCTACCCCAAGGGCGTGGTGCTGAGCCATATGAACATGCTGCGCAATGCCTGGGTGTGCGCGCCGCGCTTGGGGATTGATGCGAGCGACCGCTACCTGAATTGCCGGCCGTTTTTTCATGTGGCGGGCAGCACGCTTTCGCTGTTGGTGTGCCTGGTGACGGGCGCTTGCCTGGTGACGCCGCCGACCTTTGAGCCGGGCGAGGCGCTGCGCCTGCTGGAGCAGGAGCGCTGTACGGCGACGAGCGGCAATGACAGCATTTTCCAGATGCTGATGGCGCATGAGAGCTTTGACCGCAGCAAGCTGCATCTGCGGAAAGGTTGGGCGGCGGCGGGGCCGAAGGTGATGCATGGCATCATGCGCGACCTGGGGATTGCCACGCTGTGCTGGGCTTATGGGTTGAGCGAAGCCTCGCCCAATGTGGTGCTGAGCGATTGGCGCGAGCCGGCGGAATTGCGCGCGGCCGGCAAAGCGCGGACGCATGACGGGCTGGAACTGCGCGTGGCGGATGCCGACAGCAATGTGGCGCTGCCGGCGGGCGTGGCGGGGGAGATTCAGCTGCGTGGCTGGAGCGTGACGCGGGGCTACTACAGCAACCCCGAGGCGACGGCGAAGGCGTTTACCCCTGATGGCTGGTTGAAGACGGGTGACCTCGGGACGCTGGATGAGGCGGGTTATCTCTCGATGACCGGGCGGTTCAAGGATGTGATCCGCGTGGGCGGCGAGAATGTGGCGCCGGCCGAGGTGGAGGAAGTGCTGCTGCATCACCCGGCGGTGAACCTGGCGCAGGTGGTGGGCGTGCCGGATGCGCGGCTGGGCGAGGTGTGCGCCGCCTTCGTGCAGTTGAAGGCGGCGGCGACCGAGGCTGAACTGCTGGCGTGGCTGAAGCCGCAGGTGGCGAATTTTCGCTTTCCGCGCCA
>CANFIE010000140.1 GCA_947446625.1 Acetobacteraceae bacterium
CACAGCGCCGGTCTGTCCAGTGTCATCATCCAGCGCGCGGCGCCGATTCCCGCCATGGCGCTGACACTGTGGCTGCAAGGCCTGGCGGAGCATCTGGGCAGCCGCTTGCTGCGGCTGAAGGGCCTGGTGGCCATTGCCGAGGCGCCGGAGGCCCCGGCCATTCTGCACGGCATCGGCCATGTGATGCACGCGCCGGAATGGCTGGAAGCCTGGCCTGGCGAGGACCGCCAGAGCCGTATCGTCCTCATCGGCCAGAGCATTCCGCCCTATTGGCCGCTCCGCCTGCTGGAAGCGATTGAGGCCGAGGTGCGCGACGCCTCAGGCCTTGCCTAGAGCAATATCCGTTCTGATGGAATCATCAGAACGGATTTCTTGCTCTAGTTTCAAATAGTTATAGAGCACGAAATGCACCCGTCAGGGCGCGTAGTGCTCTAGCGCCTCGGCCACAATCGCGTTGTCGATCGTCATCGCCACGCCCGGCTTGCGGGTGATGGCGCCGGCGGTGAACATGGCGTGTTCCAGCCGCAGGAAGGCTTCTTCCGGGTAAAAAGGATCAGGCGTCCACATGCCCTGGCGCTTGTACCGCCCCAGCGCCGCCTTCAGCAGCGGCAGCGGCAAATCCGGGAAGTAGCTGGCCACGCACTCAGCCAGCGCGTCGGAAGGGCTGGCCGCCACCCAGGCCAGCGTCTTGGCCAGTCCGCGCAGCATGGCCTTGAACTCCTGCCGCTTGGACTGAAGGTTCTGCACCGTGGTGTAGTAGGTGGTGTAGGCGGTGGGGCCGCGGCTGGCGGCCACATGCCACACATGGGCGCGGCCGCTCATCTCCAGCATGCTCGCCACCGGCTCGAACACCTGCGCCACGTCCAGCGTGCCATTCGCCACCGCCTCGGCATTCTCGGCCATGGTGCGGTCGGTGATGCGCTTCACCGTGGTCGGGTCCAACCCATCCTGGCGCACGTCTTCCTGCAGGGTCCACCACGGGGTCGGCACTTCGCTCACCGTGCCCAGCGTCATCCCGGCCAGGTCGCGCAGGCGGAAGCCCGGGTTGGGCTGGCGCCCCACCAGAAAGAACGGGTCGCCCATCACCACCGCGCCAAAGTTGCGCAGCGGGGAAGCAGCATCGGCCTCATGCGCCAGCAGAATGCGCATCGGCCCGCCCCAGGCCAGGTCGGCATCGCCGGCCAGCACCACATCCTTCGCCGCGCCCGGCACCTGGCCGCTCAGCAGCGTTACCTGCACGCCCTCCTCGGCATAGGCATTGCGGGCCAGCGCCGCGTAGAAAGGTGCGTAGAACACGGCGCGGAACGGTTCCTGCAGCCTTATCGGAGTCATGGCGCCAGCCTTGCATTGTGATGCCGGCAAGGTGGCGTATTCTGCGCCGCACGCCAACCTGCCGAGGGCCCACCCATGCTGTCTCGCCGCACATTCTTCGCGCTTCCCGCCCTGGCGACCCCGGCCTTGGCGCAGGAACGTTTCCCCTCCCGGCCGCTACGGCTCATCATTCCGGTGGGCGTGGGCGGCGTTACCGACGTGGTCGGCCGCATCATCGCCGAAGCCATGGCGCAGGAGCTGGGCCGCCCGGTGGTGCCCGAGGCCATTCCCGGCGCCGGCAGCACCGTGGGGGCGGCGGCCTTCCATCGCCTACCGGCCGATGGCTACAGCTTCTACATCGGCACCAACAACCACCCGGTGATGCAGGCCATCCGCAAGGACTTCCCGTTCAACCCCATCACCGATTTCGTACCCTTCTGCCTGGTGGGGCGGCAGCCCTTCATGCTGGCGGTGCATCCTTCGGTGCCGGCGCAGGATTTGCCCTCGCTGCTCGTTTGGCTGCGCGAGCAGAAGGACGCGGCGAATTACGGCGCCACCAACCCCGGCGCCAGCAACCACCTGGCCGGAGAACTGTTCAAGCAGCTCAGCGGCATGGAATTCACCGTCATCCCCTACCGCACCGCCTCCAACGCGGTGCAGGACCTGGTGGCCGGGCGCATGAACTTCACCATTGATAGCCCGACCATGCTGCGCCCGCTGATGGATGATGGCCGGGTGCGTGGCCTGGCTGTCACCGGCACGGCGCGCTCCGCCCTGCTGCCCGGCCTGCCCACCATCGGCGAATCCGGTGTGCCAGGGTACGACATGACCGCTTGGCAGGTGCTGTTCGCCAAGCCCGGCACCCCGGCCGAGCCGCTGGCCATCCTCACCGCCGCCGCCCGCAAGGTGGTGGCGGACCCCGCCGTGCAGCAGCGCCTGCTGCGTGCCGGGGTGGAAACCTGGCCGGATTCCTCCCCCGCCGCCGCCGCCGCCCATGTGCAGGCCGAGGTGACGCGCTGGGCGCCCATCGTTGCCCGGATGGGGCTGGCCAACTGAGCCTGATGCGGGCAATTGGCGGGGCAAAGGGAACCGCCATCATGTCCGCATCCTTGTTCTCGCTGGAAGGTTCCAGCGCTTTCGTCACCGGCGCCTCGGGCCAGTTGGGCGCGCATTTCGCCCGGGTGCTGCACGCCGCCGGCGCCCGCGTGGTGCTGGCCGCCCGCCGGGTGGAGGCCATCAGCGCCCTGGCGGCCGAGCTTGGCCCGCGCGCCCAGGCCGTGGCGCTGGATGTGGCCAACGAAGCCAGCATCAGCGCCGCCTTCGACGCCGCCGGGCTGTGCGACATCATCGTCAACAATGCCGGCATCGCCGTCTCCAAGCCCATTCTGCAGCAAACAGCGGCTGACTGGGACAGCGTGCTGGAAGTGAACCTGCGCGGCTGCTTCCTGGTGGCGACCGAAGGCGCACGTCGCCTCGTGGCGGCGAAAAAGGGCGGTTCCATCATCAACATCGCCAGCATCGGCGGCCTGCGCATATTGCAGGGCGTGGCCGGCTACACCGCCGCTAAGGCCGGGCTGGTGCAACTCACCAAGCAGATGGCGGTGGAACTGGCGCGCTACAACATTCGCGCCAATGCGCTGTGCCCTGGCTATGTCGCCACGCCCATCAATGCCGAATTCTTCGCCTCCGAGGCCGGGCAGGCCGTGGTGAAGCGCGTGCCCCAGCGCCGCCTGGGCACGCCCGATGACCTGACCGGCCCGCTGCTGCTGCTGGCCAGCCCCGCCGGCGCGCACATGACAGGTGCGGCCCTGGTGGTGGATGGCGGCCATTCCGTGAACCCGCTTTAGGTCGGCAAGCCGACCACCTGACCATAGGAAACGCAAGACGATGGACTTCGCCCTCTCCCCGGAAATCGACGCCACGCGCAAGCGCATCCGCGAATTCGTCGAGACCCGCATCATCCCGCTGGAATCCGATGCGGCGAGCTATGACGAGCACGAGAACATTGCCAAGCCGCTGCTGGAAACGCTGCGCGCCGAGGCCAAGGCCCAAGGCTTGTGGGCGCTGGGCATGCCGAAGGAACGCGGCGGCCAGGGCTTCAGCATGGTTGGCCTGGCCGCCTGCTATGAGGAAATGAACCGCAGCATCTTCGGCCCCTGCGTGTTCCACGGCGCGGCGCCCGAGGACGGCAACATGCGCGTGCTCAACCAGGTGGGCACCGAGGCACAGAAGGCCAAGTGGTTGCAGCCGATCATCGACGGCAAGGTTGGCTCGGCCTTCGTGATGACCGAGCCCGATGGCTGCGGCAGCGACCCCTCGCTGACCTATACCCGCGCCGACCGCAAGGGCAATGACCGCTGGGTCATCACCGGCCGCAAGTGGTTCATCACCGGGGCCGAGGCCGCCAGCCACTTCATCCTCATGGCCCGCACCAGCGACGACGACCGCCGTGGCCTCTCGGCCTTCATGTTCCACAAGGACCAGCCGGGCTGGCGCATCGTGCGCCGCATCCCGATCATGGGGCCGGAGGAACATGGCGGCCATTGCGAACTGGAATTCGACGGGCTGGAAATTCCCGACGAGGACCGGCTGATGGAAGTGGGCGACGGCCTGCGCCTCACGCAAATCCGCCTTGGCCCGGCACGGCTGACGCATTGCATGCGCTGGACCGGCATGGGCCGCCGCGCGCTTGAGATTGCCATGGAATACATCCAGCGCCGGCAATCCTTCGGCGGCAAGCTCATCGACAAGGAAAGCGTGCAGCAGATGGTCGGCTCCGCCGCCATGGAGCTCGACATCGCCCGGCTGGTGACCATGCGCGCCGCCTGGGCGCTGGACCAGGGCAGCCTGGCCCGCAAGGAAGTCTCCACCGCCAAGGTGGTGGCCGCCGATGCGCTGCAAAAGGCGGTGGATACCTCGCTCCAGTTGCTCGGCGCGCGTGGCTACAGCAAGGACACGGTGGTGGAGTGGATGTACCGCTACGCCCGCCAGGCCCGGCTGGTGGACGGCGCCTCCGAGGTGCATCGGATGGTGCTGGCCAACCGGCTGCGCAAGGAAGGCAAGGATTTCTTCGCCTGGGGCGCCATCAACGGCTAACCTCCCGGCAAAACCGGGAGGAAAACGATGTCGCTGCACCGCCGCACCCTGCTTGCCACCACCCTGGCTGGTTCCACCCTGGCTGCGCCCCTGGCAGCCCCTGCCAGGGCCCAGGGCGAGTGGCGGCCGGACAAGCCGATCCGCGTCATCGTTCCCTACACACCAGGCGCCATCAACGACATTCTGGCCCGCCTGGTGGCCGAGAAGATGGCCGATGTCTTCGGCCAGCTCGGGGTGGTGGAGAACCGCCCCGGCGCCTCGGGTTCGCTCGGCATTGCCGCGGCGGCCCAGGCGGCGCCCGATGGCGGCACCATCGCGGTCTGCAACGCCGCCAACCTGTGCATGAACCCCTTTTTGTTCGCCAATACCGGCTACGACCCGCGCCGCGACATCGCGCCGCTCTGCGTCACCCACCGGCTGATGAACGCCCTGGCGGTGCGGGCCGAAAGCCCGATCCGTGACCTGCGCGACCTCATCGCCCGGGCCAAGGCGGCGCCCGGCCGGCTCAGCTATGCCTCCTCGGGCGCCGGCTCCTCGCCGCATCTTGCCGCCGAACTGCTGACCCACCAGGCCGGGCTGGAGGTGGTGCATGTGCCCTATCGCGGCTCCACCCCGGGCATGATCGACCTGATCGGTGGCCGGGTGGACTACACCATCGACAACCTGCCCAACGTGCTGGCGCAGGTGGAGGCCGGCAAGGTACGCGCCCTGGCGGTAACCGGCACCGAGCGCGACCCGACCATGCCCAACGTGCCCACCTTCCAGGAAGCCGGGCTGCCGGGCTACGCCATGTATGTCTGGTTCGGCTTTGTTGGCCCCGGCAGCCTGCCGCCCCGCATTCGCGACGCGCTGGCCGCCGGCATTACCCGCATTGTGCATGGCGACGAAACACGCGAGAAATTGCGCCGCGCCGGCGCCACCCTATGGCCACAGGCCCCTGCCCAGTTCAGTGCCCTGATCAGCGCCGAGTTGGAGAAATGGGGCACGGTCATCCGCGCCGCCGGCATCAAGGTTGAATAGGAGCCCCGCATGACCAGCACGCTGTTTCAGAACATCCGCCTGTTCACCGGCGCCGCCGAACTGGCCGAGGGCTATAACGTGCTGGTCGAGGGCGACCGCATCAAGGAAGTGGCGGACCGCCCGATTACCGCCGCCGGCGCCCGCGTCATCAATGGTGGTGGCCGCACGCTGATGCCGGGGCTGATCGACGCGCATGTGCATGCCTATGCCGCCGATGCCGATCTTGGCCGGCTGGACCGCATGCCGCGCAGTTTGCAGGCCATGCATGCGGCGCGCGACCTGGAGGAGAGCCTGCAACGCGGCTTCACCAGCGTACGAGACGCCGCCGGCGCCGATTGGGGCCTGGCCATTGCGGTGGAAACCGGGCTCATCCGCGGCTCGCGCCTGTTCTTCCCCGGCCAGGCGCTCAGCCCCACCGGCGGCCATGGCGACATGCGCCCCAATACCGCGCTGGAAAACCTGTGCGGCTGCTGCGGCAATGCCGCCACCATCGGCATCATCGCTGATGGCGTGGACGAGGTGCGCCGCGCCGTGCGCAGCAACCTGAAGAAGGGCGCGCACCACATCAAGATCATGGCCTCGGGCGGCGTGGCTTCTCCCAGCGACCCGATCTATGCGCTGCAATACTCCGACGAAGAGATTGCCTGCGCGGTATGGGAGGCCAAGGCCTGGCGCCGCTACGTGCTGGCGCATGCCTATACGCCGGAAGCCATTTTCCGCGCCGTGCGCCTGGGCGTGCGCAGCGTGGAGCATTGCAACCTCATCGACGCCCCGACGGCCCGCTACATGGCGGCGCAGGACGCCTTCGCCGTGCCCACGCTGGTAACCTACCAGGGGCTGGAGGCTGAGGGTGCGGCGCTTGGCATTCCACCAGAGAGCATGGCCAAGCTGGCCAGCGTGAAGGGCGCCGGGCTTGGCAGCCTGGAGATTCTGCGCGACGCCGGGGTGAAGATGGGCTTCGGCACCGACCTGCTGGCCAAGATGCGCCGCCGCCAGTCCGAGGAGTTCACCATTCGGCGCGAAGTGCTGCCGGCGGTGGAGGTGCTGCGCCAGGCCACCAGCCTGAACGCGGAATTGCTGCAGATGGAAGGCCAGCTTGGCACCATCGCCGCCGGCGCGCTGGCCGATATTCTATTGGTGGATGGCGACCCGCTGCGCGACATCAGCGTGCTGAACGGCCAGGGCGAGAAGATCCCGCTGGTGATGAAGGCCGGTGAAATCTTCATCAACCGCATCTAGAGCACGATGCGCCCTGTTGGGCGCATTTCGTGCTCTACAACTATTTGAAAATAGGGCAAGAAATCAGTTCTGATGATTCCATCAGAACGGATATTGCTCTAGCCTCTGATCGTCGCCGGTGGAATCATCGGCGGCGTGAATCAGCCGCTAGGCGCGGCGGAACACCACCGAAAGGTTGTTCGCGGGCATCTCCGTTACCTCGGGCGCGCCGAAGCCGGCGGCCAGGGCGGCGGCCGCCACATCCTCCAGCGCCCGCAGCCCCCAGGCGGGGTTGCGCGCACGCAGGCTGGCGTCGAACGCCTCGTTGCTCGGCGCCGTGGCCACGCCGGCCCGCCGATACGGCCCGTACAGGTACAGCACGCCCCCCGCCGGCAGCACCGCGGCGGCATTGCGCAGCAGCCCCAGCATGGCCGCCCAGGGGCTGATATGCACCATGTTGATGCAGACCACCGCCGCCGCCCGCAGCCCCGGTGTGGCCCAATCGGTGCTGGCATCCAGCGCCAGGGCCGGGCGCACATTGGCCAGGCCGGCGCACCAGGCATCCACGCTGGCCCGCGCCTCGGCATCGGCATCGCTGGGCTGAAACACCAGCCCCGGCAGCGCCTGGGCGAAGGCGTGGCAATGCTCGCCGCTGCCGCTGGCCACTTCCAGCACCTGCCCCGTGCTGGGCAAAACGCCGCGCAGCACGGCCAGAATCGCCTCTCGGTTGCGCAGGGTGGCGGGGGCGTGGCGTCTCAGGGCTTCATTCATGCCCCAGGCCTAGCCAGGAATGATTGACCCGGCAACCGCCCGCACCGCAGGATGCGCCCACCACAAGGGGGCCTCATGAGCGCGAAGCGCATTCTGTTCGGCGCATCCGTCGCGGGTGCCTATGCGCTGGTGCTGGCGCCGGTGCTGGCGGTTGTCGTCATCAGCGTCTTCGCGCAGGAAATCGTCTCCTTTCCGCCCGATGGCTTCACCCTGCGCTGGTACGCCAATGCCTGGGAAAAGCGGGAATTTGCCCGCGGCTTCGCCACCAGCTTCCAGGTGGCGCTGGCGGCCACGGCCATTGGCGTGCCGCTGGGCACCGCCGCCGCCTATGCCCTGGCCCGCGCCCGCCTGCCGGGGAAGGAGGCGCTGAACACCCTGCTGCTCGGCCCGCTGGCGGTGCCCGGCGTGGTGGCAGGCACCGCGCTGTACCTGTTTTATGTCCGCGCCGAATTCTGGGTGGATGACGACATCAAGGGCACCACCCTGGGCCTGGTGGCCGCGCATGTGCTGCTCACCATCCCCTGGACCGTGCGGCTGGTTTCCGCCGCGCTGGCTGGGCTGGACCGTTCCGCCGAGGAAGCCGCCGCCAATCTCGGCGCCCGGCCCTTTACCGTGTTCCGTCGCGTTACGCTGCCCATGCTGCGGCCGGGCGTGGTGGCGGCCTGCCTGTTCAGCTTCATCCAAAGCTTTGAGAACCTGGAGCTGACCCTGCTGCTGGTGGGCCCCGGGCGCATCACCCTGCCGGTGGCCATGCTGAACTACCTGGAATTCCGCGTGGACCCGACGCTTGCCGCCGTGGCCACCGTGCAGATTGTGCTTGTGGGAGCCCTGATGCTGATCACCGACCGCTTCGTCTCGCTCTCCCGGGTGGTTTGATGGGCACGCTGCAACTGCAAGGCCTGACCCGCCGCTACGGCCCCAACACGGTGGTGGATGGCGTGGACCTGGACGTGCAACAGGGTGAACTCGTCGCCCTGCTTGGCCCCTCGGGCTGCGGCAAGACCACCACGCTGCGCATGGTCGCCGGCTTCGTGGAACCCAGCGCCGGTCGCGTTCTCATTGCCGGGCAGGATGTTTCCCACGCGCCGCCGCATGCCCGCGACACCGGCATGGTGTTCCAGAGCTACGCGCTGTTTCCGCACATGACCGTGGCGCAGAATATCGGCTTCGGCCTGGAAATGCGCGCCGTGGGCCGCGCCGAGCGTGACACGCGCATCACCGAGGCGATGCGCCTGGTGCGGCTGGAAGGCCTGGCCGACCGCCTGCCCCGGCAGCTTTCCGGCGGGCAGCAGCAGCGCGTGGCCCTGGCCCGCGCCCTGGTGGTGAACCCGGCGGTGTTTCTGCTGGACGAACCACTCTCCAACCTGGACGCCAAGCTGCGCGCCGAGGTGCGGGTGGAAATCCGCACCCTGCAACAGCGCCTCGGCCTCACCACCCTGTTCGTGACGCATGACCAGGAGGAGGCGCTGACCATGGCCGACCGCCTGGTGGTGATGGAAAAGGGCCGCGTCCGCCAGGTGGGCACCGCGGAGGAGCTGTATGAGCGCCCGGCGGACCTCTTCGTGGCCAATTTCATC
>CANFIE010000141.1 GCA_947446625.1 Acetobacteraceae bacterium
ATCTCACGTTCCACCGAAGTCCGCTCATGCGAGCCGGTACGGCGGATGATCTCACGCACGATGGCTGGCGAGACGCGGTGCCGCTTGGCCAAATAGGCCACTTCGGTTTCCATCTCGGCCAGGGCCGCGGGGTCGGGTTGCGCGACCTTGGCGGGGGTCATTGCCATTTGGGGTAGCCCTTTCTGGTGGCCTCGCGCGGCGAGGCCGGTGGCACGGCAATGGCCGTGGCGGCGAGCGAATCATGCGTCGCGGAAAGGGGCGCACCGGGTTCGGTGGTGTGCCAAGTGCCGGCAGAACCGACCGAACCGAACGAGATGACGCGAAGGATATGGGCGCTGCGGGCTGCGGACGCAACCCTTCGCCTCAGCCGCCCAGGCGGTCCTGCAGGCGCAGCAGCATAATTCGCTCCACCTGGCGCAGCGCCTCGGCGTGTTCGGCCGCCGGGTCATTATGCAGCCGCGCTTCGAAGGCGGTGAGAATCTCCGCCCGGCTGCGCCCCTTCACCGCCAGGATGAAGGGAATGCCATGCCGCGCCCGATAGCGGGTGTTGAGGTCAAGGAACTGCGCCCGCTCGGCATCGGTCAGCGCATCCAGCCCCGCCGAGCCTTGCTCGGCGGCGCTGTCATCCGTCAGTTGCCGCGCCGCGTGCAGCTTGCCCGCCAAATCCGGGTGGGCGTTGAGGAAGCTGGTCTGCCGCTCCTTCGGCCAGGCATGCATGGCGGCCACAAAGGCGCGGTGCAGCCCTTCCGCGCTATCATGCGCCGGGGTCAGCCCGGCGGCGTAAACCTCGGCCGCCAGTTGCGGGGTATGCTCGGCCAGGTCGCCGAACAACTCGGCGAACAGCGCCGGAGACAGCGTGCTGGGCCGCAGCCCGCCACTGGGCGGATGCGTGCGCACCCAATGCCGGGCAATATCCACCCGCCGCGCCACCCACACCCCGGGCTGGCGCTGAATGTAGTCGAGGAAGCGTGCCAGCGCCTGCGCCCGCCCGGGCCGCCCGGCCAGCCGGCAATGCAGCCCCACGCTCAGCATCCGCCCGCCCTCGGCGTACAAACAATCAAAGCTGTCCTTCAGGTAGCTGAAGAATTGGTCGCCGCTGTTGAAGCCCTGCGGCGTGGCGAAGCGCATGTCATTGGCGTCCAGCGTGTAGGGCACCATCAGGAACGGCCCGCGCGCGCCCTGCACCCAATAGGGCAGGTCGTCGGCGTAGCTGTCGGCGCTGTACAGAAAGCCGCCTTCCTCCTGCGCCAGCCGCTGCGTGTTCTCGCTGCACCGGCCCTGGTAGAACCCCACCGGCCGGGCGCCCGCCACCGCCGTATGCTGGGCCACCGCGGCGGCGATATGCGCCCGCTCATCGGCCTCGGCGAAATCCTTGTACTCAATCCACTTCAGCCCGTGGGTCGCCACTTCCCAGCCAGCCTCGTTCATCGCCGCCACCGCCTCGGGGTGCCGCACCATGGCGCTGGCCACGCCAAACACCGTCAGCGGCATGCCGCGTTCGGTGAACATCCGGTGCAGCCGCCAGAAACCGGCGCGGCTGCCGTATTCGTAGATGCTTTCCATGTTCATGTGGCGCTGCCCGGGCCAGGCGGCGGCGCCCACGATTTCACTCAAAAACGCTTCGCTGGCGGCATCGCCATGCAGAATGTTGTTCTCGCCACCTTCCTCATAGTTGATGACGAATTGCACCGCGATGCGCGACCCATTGGGCCAGCGCGGGTCGGGCGTGGTGCGGCCATAGCCAACCAGGTCGCGCGGGTAGTCGCTCATCGGCTTAGCTGCCCCGATAGGTGGTGTAGCTCCAGGGCGTGCACAGCAGCGGCACGTGGTAGTGGCCATCCGGCTCGGCCATGGTGAAGCGCAGCGTCACCACATCCAGGAATGAGGGTTCGGTCTGCCGGTTGCCCATGGCGGCGAAGTATTCCCCCACCATGAAGACCAGTTCGTAGGTGCCGGGCATGAAGGTGGGGCCTTCCATCAACGCCCCGGGGGTGCGGCCATCGGCGTTGGTGATGGCCTTCAGCACCACTTCGGCGCCGCTGCCGGTTACCCGCCACAGTTCAAAGGCCATGCCCTGGGCGGGGCGGCCATTGGCGGTGTCCAGCACATGCGTTGAGAGATGACCCATTGGCGTGGCTCCTGCGCGAAGGGCTACAGAAGACCACGCCGGGGCAGAAAAGTCAGGCCTTTGGCAGGGCGAATTGCGCGGCCACGGCAGGGAAATCAGCCGCAACTGGGTGCCCTGTGCCGGCAACCGTTGCGTCGCCAGCGCGCACCAATTGGCAGGTGGTCAGCCCGCTGGCGGCGGCGGCGTCCAACTCCTCCACCACGTCTGAGAGGAACAGGATTTCGCCGGCTGGCAGCGCCATGGCGGTGGCAATGGCGGCGTAACTCGCCGGCTCGCGCTTGTTGCCCACGCGTGTGTCGAAATACCCACTGAACAGTGGCGTCAGGTCGCCGGCCTCGCTGTACCCGAACAGCAGCTTCTGCGCCGGCACCGAGCCCGAGGAATACACCGCCAAGGTCAGCCCGCCCGCCGCCCAGGCGCGCAGGCTGGCGGCCACATCGGGCCATAAATGCCCCTTCAGCCGGCCATCCAGGTAGCCGGCTTCCCAGATCAGTCCTTGTAGCGCCTTCAGCGGCCCCACCTTGGCATCGGCCGCCATCCAACCCAGCAGCGCGGCTTCCGGCGCCTGGCCTGGCGCCTGGGCGCGGGTTTCATCCAGCAGCACGGCCACGGCAGGTTCAGCCCCATGCGCCGCCAGAAAACCCGGCAGCGCCGCCGCGGCGAAGGGAAACAGAGTGTCCTTCACGAAGGCGATGGCCGTGGTGGTGCCCTCGATATCGGTCAGGACAGCGCGAATGGTCACTTAGGCCGCCACCGGAAACTGCTTGGCCATGTCGGTGCCGGTGAACTCCGCCACCCAGCCCGCCGGGTCGGTGAAGACGCGCAGCGCGGTGAAGTGCGGCTTGTCGCCGGCGTCAAACCAATGCTTGGTCCCGGCCGGCACGCTCAACAGGTCGCCCTGCACGCAATAGGCATCGTAAACCTTGCCATTCAGGTGCAGCACGAAATTGCCGGCCCCACGCACAAAGAAGCGAACCTCGTCCTCAATATGGATGTGTTCGTTCAGGAACTTTTCCCGCATCGCCGCAGCCTGCGGATGGTCCGGCGTGAGGCTCACCACATCGGCGCTGCCGGCGCCGGTCTCGCCCATAAGCTTGTCCAGGTAGGGGCGGTAGGCGGCCAGGATTTCGTCGTTGCTGGCGCCATCCGGCACCGCCACGCCGTCCCAGCGCTCAAACCGCACGCCCAGCGCCGCCAGCGTGGTGGCAATGGTCGCAGCGTCCTCGGTGCGCAGTTCCTGTTGCTTCGTCGTGGCGTCCCAAACGGTCAAACGGCTCATCGGGTCAGCCTCCTTTCTTCCAGTTCACAGGCCAGCATGAATTCCAGTGCCTCCAGCCGCAGCCGGGCGGTGGGCATGTCAGGGCCCCACACATAAATGCCATGGCCACGGATCAAATACCCCGGCACCACTGTGGAAAGCATATTCCAACGCGCATCCACCGTCGATTGCAGCCGCTCGATATCCTGGTCGTTGTCGAAGACCGGAACTTCCACCAGCGCCGCATGGGTCGGCAGGCCGGGAAATGCCTTCAAAAGTTCATAGCCGGAAAGGCTGATGCTGGCCCCGGCGGCGCGGGACAGCACGGTATTGGCCAGGGAATGGCCATGCAGCACCGCATTGGCGCCGGGAAAGCGCCGGTAGATGCCGCAATGCAGCCCGGTTTCGGCCGAGGCCTTGTCCCCGGCCCGCGCCGGGCGGCCGGTCGCATCCACCTCAATCACGCCCTCGGGGCCGAGAAACCCCTTATGCCCACCCGATCGGGTGATGGCGATGCGCCCATCCGGCAGCCGGATGGAGATGTTGCCGGCGGTGGCGGGCACCCAATGGAAGGCGTCCATCCGCTGCCCCGCCTCGATGATGGCGGTGCTGGCAGCGGCGAAGGAAAGATCGTCACGCGACATGCTGCGGCCCTCAATCAACACCACAACCGCAAAAAGGGCGCCGGGGCCATTGGCCCGCAGCGCCCTGGATGGTGGCGGCTAAACCTTGGCTCAGGCGGCCGGGCGCGTGGTGGTGCCGGCCTGCGCCGGGGCTGCCGGGGCGGCCGTGGTGGCGGGCCCCTGGATGGTGCCGGCCGGCTTGGCGGCGTCGGCGGCCATCGAGGCCTCGGTCTCATCTTCCTTCATGTTCTTCTTGAAGGACTTGATGCCGGTGGCCAGGTCACCCATCAGCCCGCTGATCTTGCCGCTGCCGAACAGCAGCAGCACCACCAGCAGAACAACGGCCCAATGCCAGATGCTGAACGAACCCATGTGACGCCTCAGGTGTAACTTTGTTGCTGGTGCCGCCCGCGGGTGGTTTCGCGGGCAGCCGCCTTGCTAGGGGGCAGACACTACCGCCGCGCCGCGCACCGCGCAAACGCTGAGATGGCCCGCCGCATGGCCGGATGCAAGCGGGGCCGCCGCATCAACTCTCGGGCCGAATGCCAAGCCGGCGAATCAGCGGCACCCAGCGCTCAATCTCGGCACCAAGCAGGGTGGTGAATTCCACTGGGCCAGAGCCGACAACATCAAACCCGGCGGCGGTCAGCGCCCGCTTCGCCTCAGGCGCTGCCAGGGCACGGCCGGCCTCGGCGGCCAGCCGGGCCAGCCGGGCATTGGGAATATCCTTGGGCGCGAACAGGCCCACCCAAGTCCACATCGCCGCACCCTCATTCTGCTCGGTCAGCGTGGGAATCTCCGGCGCCAGGGCAAACCGCGCCTCGCTGGAAATGCCCAGCGCGCGAACCGTGCCCTCGCGCACCTGCGGCAGCACGGCGCCGGTCACGGCCGCCATCACCTGCACCCGCCCGGCCACCAGTTCGGTCACGCTCTGCGGCACGCTGCGGAACGGAATATGCGCCATGTCCAGCCCATGGCGCGCGGCGAATTCCGCCATGGCCAAATGCCCCGCCGTGCCCGCCCCCACCGAGGCATAGTTCAGCTTGCCCGGGTTGGCCCGCGCATAGGCCACCAGCTCCGCCAGGCTGCGCGCCGGCACGCTGGGGTGCACGCTGAACACCATGGGCTGGCGTACCAGCTGCGAAATGGGAATCAGGTCCAGCGCCGGGTCATAGCCCAGCGCCGGGTTGATGGCCCGCGCCGTGGTGGCCGGGCCGCCAATGGAAACGCCAATGGTGTGGTCATCCGTGGCCCGGGCAATCGCCTCGGTGCCAATGGTGCCGCCACCGCCGGCGCGGTTGTCCACCACGCAGGGCTGGCCCAGCGCCTGGGTGAAATGCGCGGCCACCAAGCGCGCGGCAAGGTCAGGCGTGGAGCCACCCGGAAACGGCACAATCAGCCGCAGCGGGCGGTTGGGCCACGCCGGTTGGGCGGGGGTTGGTTGTGCCTGGGCAGCGGCAAGGCCGGGCAGCAGGGCGGGCAATGCCAGCAGCGCACGGCGCGGCAGGTGGGTCATCAGCGGGATCCTCCTGCCGCGCCATGCAGCATGGGCTGGCGCGGGCGTCCAGCCTTATCCCTTGTTTTCAGCGCGCCACATCAGCGCCACGCCCGACAGCAGCACCAGCATGGCACTGAGATGCACCAGCCCATTGAAGTTCGGGCCTTCGATCTTGCCATGCGCCACGGCCAGCCCGGCCACGCCCAGCGCCCCCAGCACCACGAATAGCAACAGCGAATAACGCGTGACGAAATCATCCTCGGCCATGGCCGATACCTCCCCGGGATTGTTCTTTTTTGGGCTTTTGCCCGGGAAGAAGGCTATCGCCGGCCAAGCGGCGTTTTCAAGCTGAAATCAAACGCTGGGCGTAGCGTCGCTTGGCGGGCGCGGCAGAATGAACCCTGCGGTGGGAAACACCGTGGTGCCCAGAATATTGGCGGGCGGGTACCAAACCCGCACGGCGGTCCAGTCATTCCCGGCCGAGACATCCACCACCGGCTGGTCCAGCACAATCGGCCCACCGCCGCGCTGGGCATCCCAATTGGCGTGGTCCACGCGTATCTCGCGCTCACCAACTACCCGCGCCACCACCGAGACATGGCCATCGCGCAGCCGCGAAGTTTTGTGGAATACCAGTACGCCGCCCGGCTCCGGCCGGCGGGCACGGGCATAGCGGCCAATCGCCGCTTCCCACCACTGCCAGCCATCGCCGCGGATATCCAAGGCCGAGCGTTCCCGCGCATAGGGCACGCAGTACAGCAGGCGGCTATCCATGGGCGGGCTGGTTACCGCCACCTCCTGCACCGGCGGCCGGGCGGCGCAGGCGCTCATCAGCATGGGCAGGGCAAGCAGGGAACGGCGCTGCATGGGGCGGCTCGGCGTGGTTTGACCCAGCCACCCTAGCAAACCCGGTACGCGGTAGTTAACCCCCCGAATCAACCGGCTTCGCCCAGCACTCTCACTTCGTCCGGCATGCAGCCGGCGCGATCATTTTTGGGGGCGTGCAGCCGGCACGATCATTTTTGGAGGCGTGCAGCCGGCACGCCACGCATCCGCCCGCCGGGGGTGGCGCCCGGCACGGCCGCCGCCAGGTCGGCGGCAACCAGCAGCCCGTCCCAGTCCACGCCGGTTTCTACGCCCATGCGGTGGAACATCCACACCACATCCTCCATGGCCACATTGCCGGTGGCACCGGGCGCGAAGGGGCAGCCGCCAATGCCACCGCTGGCGGCGTCAAACACCCGCACCCCCGCTGTATAGGCGGCGTACACATTGGCGCAGCCCATGCCGTAGGTGTCATGCCCATGGAAGGCGAAGCGCGGCCCCCACTTGTTGATGGCGGTGCTGAACACCCGGCTCACCTGGTCGGGCGCCGCATTGCCGGTGGTATCGCAGATCGCGATTTCCATATCCGGGTTCAGCGCCACCACGCGTTCCACGAAGTCCAGGCAATCCTGCTCCGGCACCACACCCTCAAACGGGCAATGGAAGGAACAGCTCAGGTTGAAGCGAATGGCGACGTTCTTCGGCGTCTCGCGCACAATCGCCGCCAGGTCCGCCAGGCTTTCGCTGCGTGTGCGGTTGATGTTGGCCTTGTTGTGCCCCTCGGTCACGCTCATGAACAGGCCCAGCCGGTCGGCGCCCGCATTCAGCGCGCCCTCAAAGCCACGGCGGTTCGGCACCAGCGTGGTGCATTCCAGCCCGGCCAGTTGCTTGGCCGCCACCAGCACCTGCGGCGTGTCGCTCATCTGCGGAATCGCCTTCGGCGAGACGAAGCTGCCAATCTCCATGCGGCGAATGCCGGCTTCGTACGAAGCCTTGACCATGGCGATCTTGGTTTCGGTCGGCACCATGGCGGCAATGGACTGCAACCCGTCGCGCGGGGCGACTTCCGAAAGATAAATGGCGTTCATGGCTTGGCTTCCTCACGCAGCAATTCGTTGAACACATGGTCGTTGTGCTGGCCCACTGCCGGGCCGGGCCAGCGCACCATTGCCTCCGGCGCCACGCCGTCAAACCGGAACGGCGCGGCTGGGTGCAGAATGGCGCCAATCAGCGGGTCCTGCACATTCATCACCAGCTTGCGGGCCTGGAAATGCGGGTCGGCCACGGCATCGGCCATGTCATACAGCCGGGAGCACGGCACTTCCGCCTTCTCCAGAATCGCCTCGGCCTCGGCCGCTGGCAGGGTGCGGGTCCAGGCGGCAATGGCGGTATCCAGCCCGGCCACGTTGTCACACCGGGCGATGTTGTTCACATAGCGCGGGTCGTCGGCCAACTCCGGCCGGCCAATCGCCGCCATCAGCCGGCGGAAGATCAGGTCGCTATTGCCGGCCACGCAGAGCCATTTGCCATCGGCGCACAGGTAGGTGTTGGTGGGCGCGGCGGTGGGAATGGCGGCGCCGGCCGGCTGGCGGATTTTGCCGAACAAGCCGTATTCCGGCAGCATCCCCTCCATCAGGCTGAACACGCTGGAAACCAGGTCCACGTCAATCACCCGGCCCTTGGCATTGGCATCGCCCTTCACCCCCCAGCAGGCGGCGGCCACGGCCAACGCGGCATACATCCCGGCCAGGTCATCGCTGATCGAGACGCCACAGCGCGGCGGCGGATGGTCGGTCACGCCCGGGTTGGCGGTCAGGTGGCGCAGCCCGCCCAGCGCCTCGCCAATGGCGCCAAAGGCCGGCTTGTCGCGATAGGGGCCGTCCTGGCCATAGCCGCTGATGCGGGCAATGATCAGACGCGGATTGGCGGCGTGCAGTTCCTGCGGTCCCAGCTTGTAGCGTTCCAGCTGCCCGGGGCGGAAATTCTCCACCAGCGCATCGGCCCGCCCGGCCAGCTTCAGCAACTGCGCCCGGCCTTCGGGGGATTTCAGGTCCAGCGTCACGCTCAGCTTGTTGCGGCCATGCACGCTGAACCACACGGCATTGCCGTCAACCTGGCTGCCCCAGCCGCGCACCGGGTCGCCCTCGGGCGGCTCCACCTTCACCACCTCGGCGCCCAGATCCGCCAGCAGGCGGGTGGCGAAGGGTGCGGCGATGTAATGCCCGAGTTCGACAATCCTCAGACCCTTGAGCGGCAGCATGCAGCCCTCCCCTAAATCGGCACCCCACGGGATAGCGGCGACCGGCCCGGAGGAAAAGTAGCGCATGAGCAACGAACCCTTAACCGGTACGCGCCAGCATGCGGTTGAGACCAGTTTCCTCCGGTCTCGCGTCTCTCCCGAAAGTGCCGCCCTCGGGCATCCCTCGCCCGGATTTATGCGCGGCACAAACTCACGGGGCGGAGCCAGGCGGTTCCGCCCCGTCTTTTTTCGCGCCATGCTGCGTGTAAGAAGGAGAGCCGATGATGAGCAATGCCGAAGCCCTGGCCAAGGCCGCGGGCCTGGAACGCGCCTGGCGCGACCACCAGGCCGATGTTGAGGAAGCCATTGCCGCCGTGGCCAAGCTGCGCGCCGGCTTCC
>CANFIE010000142.1 GCA_947446625.1 Acetobacteraceae bacterium
GGAGGCGGGCGCCAGGGAGGCCGGCCTGGCCCAGCGGCTGGAGGAGGCTTATTTCGGCCAGGGCGCGCATGCCCCGCTGGCGGCGGAACCGTAGAGCACTATGCGCCCTGACGGGCGCAATTCGTGCTCTATAACCATTTGAAACTAGAGCAAGAAATCCGTTCTGATGATTCCATCAGAACGGATATTACTCTAGCGCCGCGCTTCAGCCGGGTTGGGTGAAGCGGTTGGGCGGGCGCGCCAGGCCGAGGGAGTCGCGGAGCGTCGTGCCCTCGTAAGCGGTGCGGAACAGGCCGCGTTCCTGCAGCAGTGGGATGACCTGGTCGACGAAGTCGTTCAGGCCTTCGGGCAGGGTGCTGGGCTGGATCAGGAAGCCGTCGACGCCACGCGCCTCGAACCAATGCTGCATGTGGTCGGCCACCTCGGCAGCAGTGCCGATGACAGTGCGCTGACCACGGGCGCCGCCGAAACGCTCATAGAGTTGGCGGATGGTGAGGCCTTCCTCGCGTGACCAGCTGAGGATGTTGCGCATTTGAGTTTGGCCGCCCTCGGTTTTCATGCTGTGCAGTTCCGCCGGCAGGGGGCCGTCCAGGTCATAGGGGCGGAGGTCGAAGCCGTTCAGCTCATTGGAGAGGAGTTCCAGGCCGACATCGGGGTGGATGAGCATTTGCATGGCGCGGTGCTTGTCATGCGCCTCCTGCGTGGTGCGGCCGATGACGGGGTTGAGGCCAGGCATGATCTTCAGCTGGTCGGGGCTGCGGCCATATTTAGGCATGCGGGCCTTTACGTCCTGGTAGAAGGCCTGGGCGGTTTCCAGCACGTGCAGCGGGGTGAAGACGGCCTCGCAGGATTTGGCCGCGAGTTCGCGCCCCGGCACCGAGCCGCCGGCCTGGAACAGCACCGGGTGGCCCTGTGGCGGGCGGGCGGCGTTGAGCGGGCCGCGCACGGTGAAGTAGGTGCCCTCGTGATTCAGCGTGTGCAGCTTGGCGGGGTCGAGGTAGCGGCCAGAGCTGCGGTCGCGCAGGAAGGCGTCATCCTCCCAGCTGTCCCACAGGCCCTTGACCACATCGGCGAATTCATCGGCGCGGGCGTAGCGTTCGTCATGGCCGAAATGGTCCTCACGGCCGAAATTGCGGGCGACGGCGCCGCTTTGCGAGGTGACGACATTCCAGCCGGCGCGGCCGGCGCTGATATGGTCGAGCGAGGCGAACATGCGGGCGGTGTTGTAGGGCTCGGAGTAGCTGGTGGAGGCGGTGGCGACGAGGCCGATATGCTGCGTGGCGCAGGCGATGGCGGAGAGCAGGGTGATCGGCTCGAAATAGGCCATGTATTGCGGCCAGCGGCTCAACGCCTCCATGCGGCCACCGCGCACGGCCAGGCTGTCGGCCAGGAACATCAGGTCGAACATGCCGCGCTCGGCGGTTTGCGCCAGGCTGAGGTAGTGGGCGAAATTGGTGCCGGCATCGAGCTGCGCGCCGGGATGCAGCCAGGCGGCGACATGATGGCCGGTGGGGTGGAAGAAAGCGCCGAGCTTCATCCGGTCCGGCCGAGGAGCGGTCATGCGGGGGTCTTTCATGCGGGGGGGATGGGCCAGGATTTGGCGGGCAGCCACCAGGCGGTGATGGTGCTGCCCTCGCTGGCCAGGGCGGCGGGAGAGACCGGGGTGCGGATGCGGATTTCGCGCCCGGCATGCTGGCCGATGAGCAGCAGATGCGGGCCGAGGTTGAGCACGCTGAGCACCTGCACCGGCAGGGCATTGGCGCCGGCGGGGGGCTCGCCCAGGTGGAAATCCTCGGGCCGGATCAGCAGGCTGGCGGCGCCGGTGGCGTTGGTGTGCAGCGGCTGCGCGGTGTGCAGCGTGGTGCCGTCGGGCAGGCGCAATTCGGTTGGGGCGGTGCTGGCGGTGCCATCAAGGATGGTGCTGTCACCGATGAAGCCGGCGGCGAAGCGGGTGGCGGGGCGGGCATAGACTTCCAGTGGGGCGCCGACTTGTTCGATTCGGCCGCGGTTGAACACCACGATGCGGTCGGAGAGCGTCATCGCCTCGGCCTGGTCATGCGTGACGTAGAGGGTGGTGATGCCGACCTGGCGATGAATGCGGCGCAGCTCGATCTGCATCTGCTCGCGCAGGTTTTTGTCGAGCGCGCTGAGAGGTTCGTCCAGCAGCAGCAGCGTGGGCTGGTACCCCAGGGCGCGGGCCAGGGCGACGCGCTGTTGCTGGCCGCCGGAGAGTTGGCGTGGCAGGCGCGTGGCCATTTCCTCCAGCCCGACAAGCGCCAGGGCGCCGCGCACGGCGGCTTCGGTTTCGGCGCGGGGGCGGCCGCGCACCTTGAGCGGGAAGGCGATGTTGGCGGCGATGGAGAGGTGCGGGAAGAGCGCGTAATTCTGGAACACCATGCCGATGTCGCGCTGGTTGGGCGGCACATGCTCCACCTGGCGGCCGGCGAGTTCTATGCTGCCGGCGGTGGGTTCCTCGAAGCCGGCGATCATCATCAGCGTGGTGGTCTTGCCCGAGCCGCTGGGGCCGAGCAGGCTGACGAACTCGCCGGCCTGGACCTGCAATGTTGCGTCGATGACGGCCTGGACGGCGCCGAAGCGCTTGCTGACCTGGCGGAGATGCAGATGCGACATCGGCGCTACCTCATGATCCGGTCGATGCCGACCAGGCGGTCATAGATTGTGAGCAGCACCAGGATGGCGGCGAGCAGCATCATGGCCAGGGCGGAGGCGCTGCCGAAATCGAGCAGGGCCTCGATCTCATTGGCGATGAGGCTGGAGATCATCATGTCTCGTGGGGAGCCGAGCAGTGTGGGCGTTACGTAGAAGCCAACGCAGAAGATGAAGACCAGCAGGCAGCCGCTGACGACCGCTGGCAGGGACAGCGGCAGCACCACGGCGGTGAAGGATTGCCAGCGGCTGGCGCCCAGGCTGTGGGCGGCGCGGATGAGGTTGGGGTCGATGCGCGCCAGCACGACGTAGAGGGTGAGCACCATGTAGGGCAGCAGGATATGCGTCATGGCGATGAGCGAGGCGGTGGTGGTGAAGAGCAGCACCGGTGGAGGCTCGATGCCCAGCCAGCGCGCAACAGCGGTGACCGGGCCGCGATTGCCGAGGATGACGGTCCAGGCATAGGTACGGACCAGGTAGCTGATCCAGAAGCATAACCCGCAAATGCCCAGCAGCAGCGCCGCGGCCAGCCCGCCCCGGCGCGCCATGTAGTGCGCCAGCGGATAGCCGAAGCCGAGGCAGAGCAGCGTGACGCTGGCCGCGACCAGCACGGTGCGCAGATAGACGCGGGCGTAGAGTGGGTCGGTGAGGATGGTTTCGAAGTTTTGCAGGCCGAGGGAGGGCTCGGTGATGCTCATCCAGAAGGTGTTGCCGAGCGGGGCGCCGAAGACGAGCACGAGATAGGCCACCGCCGGCAGCAGCAGCAGCCAGGTGGGGATGCCCGGCTTCATGCCCGCGCCGGTTGGCGCCGCTGGCGCAGCAGCGTGGCGATGGCCATGGCGAAGACGGCGATGAAGATCATCAGGGCGGAGACGACGGCCACCACCGGATCAGCTTCCAGGTGGATGCTGGCGAACATGCGCTTGGGTAGCGTCGAGACTTCGCGGCCGGAGATAAAGAGGGAGATGGTGGCTTCGTCAAACGAATGGATGAAGGCGAAGAAGCCGGCGAGGATGAAGGCGGGGCGCAGCAAGGGCAGCGTGACCAGGCGGAAGCTTTGGGTGGGCGTGGCGCCGCAGATGGCCGCCGCGCGTTCCAGGTTGCGGTCCAGGTTGCGGAGCGAGGCCGACATGGCGATGAGCACGACGGGGATGGAGACGCAGCTATGGGCCAGGATGATGCCGGTATAGGTCTGGTTCAGGCCCAGGCTGCCGAACACGGAATAGTAGCTGATGGCCATGATGATGCTGGGCACCAGCATGGGCGTGAGCAGCAGGATTTGCAGGGCGCGGCGGCCGGCGAATTCGCGCCGGTTGACGGCAAAGGCGGCAGGGGTTGCCACCAGCAGCGTCAACGCGCTTGAGGCAATGCCCACCAGAAAGCTGTTGAGCGTGGGTTGGAGCCAGTCAGCCGAGCTGAAATAGGTGCGGTAATGGCCGAGCCAGTAGCGCAGCGGCGGGAATTCAAAGGAGCTGGCGGCGCTGAACGACATGGGCACGATGATGATGAGCGGCGCCAGGATGAAGCCGGCGACGCACCAGGCGAGCACCGCATTGGCCAGGCTGGGAGCTTCCGGCCCGCGCGCCATGCTATTGCTGCAGCCAACGCTCAAACCGGCGCGAGGCCTGGGTCATCACATCGCCCATGCGACGGCCGTCGAATTCCACCGCGTGCGGGGCGTATTTCGGGTTGGTTGGCATGGCTTCCGCTTGCGCCGGGGTGATGAAGTCGAAGGCGCGGGGGTTGAGCGGGCCGTAGAAACCGTCGATGCAGAAGCCGGCATTGCGCTCCGGCTCCAGTGCGAAGTTGATGAACTCCCAGGCAAAGCCGGCGCGGGGTGTGCCGCGGGAGACGATCCAGTAGGTGCGGTCCATGGTGAACTCGTTCCAGACGAGTTCGATGGGCGCGCCGCTGTTGCGCAGCGCGGTGCCATGGGCGTGCCAGACCGAGCCCATGTCGATTTCGCCATCGCCGAGGAGTTGGCGGGTTTGCGGGCCGGTGCTCCACCACACGCGCACATGCTGCTTGATGCGGTCCAGGCTGCGGAAGGCGCGGTCAAGGTCGATGGGGTAGAGCTTGTCCTTCGGCACGCCGTCGGCCAGCAGGGCGAAGACGATGGTTTGCGAGAGGGTGCGGCCCAGCGAGCGGCTGCCGGGAAAGCGCCGCACGTCCCAGAAGTCTCGCCAATTGGTGATGCTGCCGGCGGGGAATTTGGTGGTGTTGAAGGCGATGTTGGTGCCGTAGGCGTGGTTGCCGACGCCGTGTTCGAACACCAGTTCCGCCGGCACGGCGCTGCGATTGAACAGGCTGAAGTCAACCGGCTCCAGCAGGTTTTCGTTCATGCCCTGCACCACGCTGGGCGCGCCGACGGTGGCGATGTCGAACTCATACACCCGCGTGCGGGCCTGCACCGCCAGCTTGGCGAAGGAGACGCCGGGGGCGGTGCGGATTTCGATGCCGGTTTTGGCGGTGAAAGGGTCGAACAGGTGTTTGCGTGCGGCCAATTCCCAGGGGCCGCCCTGGGAGTTGATGTAGAGCACCCGCGCCTGGGCCCTTGGTAGCGCCGGCATGGCGAATGTTGCCGCCAGGCCGAGCAACGTGGCCCGGCGGCGCAGCTTGGTTGGAGAGACGCGCAGGGGTGACACCATGGTGGAGGCCCGCTTGCTGGTTGCCCTTATGGCAATGCAAGCGATGTGCCAGGGGCGGATCAGTCCGGGTTGATTACCGGTGCCAGCAGGGCGGCGCCATCGAGGAGCGCGGCGTCGCCGAGGCGCGGCCCGATGATCTGCACGCCGACCGGCGGCGGCGAATTCCACTGTGTCGGTCTTGCCCAAAATCACGGCACCTTCGCCACGGGCCACGCCAACGCAGGCGGCATCGCGGCCCTGGCGCAGCCCTTGGTAGATGGGGCTGTTATGGGTGGTGGGCATGTCGGCGGTGTCGATCATGTCCTTCACGCCCAATGGCAGGCCGTGCAGCACGCCGCGCTTGTAGGCCTTGTCGAGTTCCCGGGCGCGGGTGCCCGTCCTTCGGGGCGCGGATCGCGGCTGGATTGATGATGGCCGAAGCCCATCAGCAGGGTATTCGCCAAACAGGCGGCAATCCACCTTGGGCCAGGCGGGCTTTTCGCCGCAGTATTCCAAGTGCGCCCGCTAACTCCGCTCCACCAGCCGGCGCAACGCCGCCACGCCAACCGGTGGCGCCGGCTGCCAGGGCACCACGAACAAGCGGCGGGCCAGTTGGTCACGTACCCGACGCAGTTGCGCCTGTTCACCTTGCAGGCGGCGCAGCAGCAATGGGTCCTGCGTGCCGGCTGCCAGCAGGCTGCGGTTCATCACCCAGGCATAGGGTTCGATCCGGGCGCGGCGCAGGTCGTCCTGCAACGCCGCCGCCTCGGAAACCGGGGTGGTCTCCGGCAGGGCCACCAGTACCACGCGGGTGTAGTCCGGGTCCTGCAGCCGCATCAGTGGCGTGGTGATGCGGCCCGCGCCGGCGCCATGCGCCTCCAGGTCGTGGGTCATCTGCCGGTGGTAGGCGCCGGTCGCGTCCATCAGCAGCAGGGTATGGCCGGTGGGGGCGGTATCCAGCACCACGAAGGCACCGCGGGCTTCGGCGACGGTGCGGGAGAAGGCGTGGAACACCGCCACCTCCTCGGTGCAGGGCGAGCGCAGGTCCTCGCGCAGCAGGGCACGGCCGGCATCGTCCAGCGTCTTGCCACGGGCGGCCATGATCCGCTCGACATAGGCGTCGGTCTCGGCCTTCGGGTCTATCCGGTCCACCCGCAGGCCGGGCAGGTCGCCGGCCACGGTCATGGTCAGGTGCGCGGCCGGGTCGGTGGTGCTGAGATGCACGCTGTGGCCTCGCTGCACCAGGCCGATGGCGATGGCGGCGGCCACCGTGGTTTTGCCCACGCCACCCTTGCCCATGACCATGATGAGGCCGCGTTGCGCGCTGGCCAACTCGTCCACCAGGGCGTTGAGCCCCGGCAGTGTGAGTTCGTGGGCGATGGCAAGGCTGGCGGCAGCCGGTGGCGCCGCGCCAATGCCGAACAGGGCGCGCAATGCCGGCAGGCCAACCATGTCGAAGGGCCGCAGCGGAATTTCGTCGCGCGGCAGGGCGGCCAGCGCGCCGGGCATGGCGGCCAGAGCGTCGCGGCCCTGGCGCTCCAGCGCGACGGCCACCGGGTCTGTCGTCAGGCTGGCATGGAACACGCCGTTGACGATCAGGCGCTGGTTGCCCAGGCCGAGCGCCTGCAACTCTCCGGCGGTGCGGGCGGCTTCCGCCAGGGCACCGCGATCTGGCCGCGTGACCAGCAGGATGGTGGTCAGCTTGGCATCGCCCAATGCGGCCAACGCCGCCTGGAAGCGGCTTTCCTGCATCTTCAGGCCGGAATGAGGACCCAGGCAGGAGGCGCCGCGGTCATTGCCGGCCAGGAAGCCGGTCCAGGCCTTGGGCAGGCTGAGCAGGCGGATGGTGTGGCCGGTTGGCGCGGTGTCGAAGACCACATGCTCCCAGGCCGCGGACTCGCCGGCGAGCAGGCCGGCGAATTCGTCGAAGGCGGCGATTTCCGTGGTGCAGGCGCCGGAAAGCTGTTCGCGGACCGTACCGCGCTCGGCCTCGGAGGTATCACCGGGCATCTGCGCCAGCACCCGCAGGCGATAAGCCTCGGCGGCACCATTCGGGTCGATGTTCATGGCGGCAAGCCCTGGTGCCCCGGGTACCGGCACCGGCGTGTGACCCAGCGCCACGCCCAGCATCTCGTCCAGGTTCGAGGCCGGGTCGGTGCTGACCAGCAGCACGGTTTTGCCGGCATGGGCCAGGGCCAGCGCGGCGGCGCAGGCGGCGGAGGTTTTGCCCACCCCGCCCTTGCCGGTGAAGAACAGATGCCGGGTGGGGTGCTGCAGGAAACTGGGCAAGGGCTCGGGCATGGCAACTCCACGGGCGACCGAAGGGCTGGAGCGCGTTCGCATGCCATGGGCCGCTTCGACAGCAACGTGGTGCAAAGGCCGGAGTTTCGCCTTGGGGTACCTCAAGCGGTGCCGACACTGCTATTGGTACATGCCCGTTGACCGCCCCGAACCGCCCGCCGGAGACCCAGCATGAGCACCACCACCGCACCACGCCGCTTGGGCTTTCTGGATCGCTGGCTGACGCTGTGGATCTTCGCCGCCATGGCGCTGGGCATTGCGCTGGGGTCACTGGTGCCGGGGCTGCCGGTGGCGCTGGAGGCGCTTTCGGTCAATGGCACCAACCTGCCCATCGCCATCGGCCTGGTGCTGATGATGTATCCGCCGCTGGCGCGGGTGCGCTACGAGGCGCTGCCCAACGTGTTCCGCGACCACCGCGTGCTGTTGCTCTCGCTGGTGCAGAACTGGGTGATCGGGCCGGTGCTGATGTTCGCGCTGGCGGTGATCTTCCTGGCGGACCAACCGGAATACATGACCGGGCTGATCCTCATCGGCCTGGCGCGCTGCATTGCCATGGTGCTGGTGTGGAACCATCTGGCGCGCGGTGATGCGCAATACGTCGCCGGGCTGGTGGCGTTCAACAGCATCTTCCAACTGGCCTTCTTCGGTGCCTACGCCTGGTTCTTCCTGTCTGTGCTGCCACCGCTGCTGGGGCTGGAGGGACATGTGGTGCAAGTGAGCTTCGGCACCATTGCCGGCGCAGTGCTGCTCTATCTCGGCCTGCCCTTCGTGGCCGGGTTCCTGACCCGCCGGGTGCTGATCGCACGCCAGGGCGAGGGCTGGTACACCACGCGCTTCCTGCCGCGCATCGCGCCCGTCACGCTGGTGGCGCTGCTGTTCACCATTCTGGCCATGTTTACGCTGAAGGGCGGCGAGGTGCTGCGCCTGCCGCTGGATGCGCTGCGCATTGCGCTGCCGCTGGCAATCTACTTCCTGGTGATGTTCGTGGTGAGCTTCTGGATGGGCCGGCTGATCCGGGCGGATTATCCGCGCACCACCGCCATTGCCTTCACCGCCGCGTCCAACAACTTCGAACTCGCCATCGCAGTGGCCATCGCCGCCTTTGGCCTGGCCTCGCCGGTGGCCTTCGCCACGGTCATCGGCCCGCTGGTGGAAGTGCCGGTGCTGATCCTGCTGGTGAATGTGGCGCTGTGGTTCGGCCGGCGCTGGTTTCCGGGGACGCTGCCGACCGCGTGAGGCCGCGCGGCGCCAGGGCCGGGAATCAGCGCAAGGTGGGGTCCAGCCGGTCGCGCAGCCAGTCGCCCAGCAGTGAAACCGACAGCGTGGTGAGAA
>CANFIE010000143.1 GCA_947446625.1 Acetobacteraceae bacterium
AGGTGATCCTGCCATGACCTATTCAACCGACTGGTCCGCCTATGTGGGCGGCGCGCTGGTGGAAAGCTTCGCCGATGCCTGGATTCTCGGCGGCGCCCGCACCCCCTTCGTCGATTACAACGGCGCCCTCGGCCTGGTCTCGGCCACCGATCTCGGCATTCACGCCGCCCGCGCCGCCCTGGCCCGCAGCGGGCTGGAACCCGCCCGGCTCGGCGCCACCATCGCCGGTTCCTGCGCGCAAACCAGCTTCGACGCCTTCTTCTTCCCGCGCCATGTCGGCCTGTTCAGCGGCATGAAGGACGACCGCACCGCGCTCGGCATCAACCGCCTCTGCACCACGGGGTTCGAGGCCATTGCCCAGGCCTCGCGCGGCGTCTCCGCCGGCCAGTACGAAGCCGCGCTCAGCGTCGGCGCCGAGAGCATGAGCCGCAACCCGGTGGCGGCCTATACCCATCGCGCCGGCTTCCGCATGGGCCAGGTGGAGTTCAAGGACTTCCTCTGGGAATCCCTGTTTGATACCGCCGGCGGCTGCGGCATGGGCACCACGGCGGAAAATCTCGCCCAGGCCTATGGCATCACCCGGCCCGAGGTCGATGCCTTCGCCGCCCGCAGCTTCGCCCGTGCCCTGGCGGCGGTGGAAAGCGGCAAATTCGGGGAGGAAATCGCCCCGATCACCAACGCCGAATTCGCCGCCACCGGCCTGAAGTCGCGTGGCATCAAGCTGCCGCGTGGCGTGCAGCAGGTGGAGCGTGACACGCATATCCGCCCCACCCCCATCGAGGTGCTGGCCAAGCTCGGCCCGGCCTTCGGCGGCGTGCAGACCGGCGGCAACAGCAGCGCCATTGTGGATGGCGCCGCCGCCGTCGTCATCACCAATGGCGCGCTGGCCAAGCAGGGCAAGCCGCTTGGCCGCGTGGTGGCGGTGGCCACGGCCGGCGTGCCGGCGCAGGTCATGGGCATCGGCCCGGTGCCGGCCGGGCTGGCGCTGCTCGGCAAGCTCGGCCTCTCCATCCAGGATATCGCGGTGGTGGAAGTGAACGAGGCCTTCGCCGCCCAGGCCGAAAGCGTGCGCCGTGGCCTTGGCGTGGCCGAGGACCGCTTCAACGTGAATGGCGGCGCCATCGCCTTTGGCCACCCGCTGGCCGCCACCGGCATTCGCTGCGTCTATTCCGCCCTGCTGGAACTCAAGCGCCGTGGTGGCCGCTACGCCATGGCCGGCGCCTGCGCCGGTGGTGGCCAGGGCATGATGGTGCTGGTGGAAGCCGCCTGATGGCCGACTACATCCGCCAGGTGCCGGTGCACTGGAATGACTGCGACCCGGCTCGCATCGTCTTCCACGCGCATTTCATCCGCTGGATGGACGAAGGCTTCCACGAACTCATGCGCGCCCGTGGCGTGGATGAGGTGCGGATGACCGAGGCGGACCCCGGCTTCCGGGGTGCGCCACTGGTCAACGTGGCCTGCAATTTCTCCGTACCGGCGGTGTACGGAGACCTGCTGGAACACCGCATCGCCCCGCCGGAATTCGGCGCGGGCAAATCCTTCGGCGTGAAGCACCAGTTCTGGCGCAACGGCACGCTGCTGGCCCAGGGCGAGCAAAGCCGCATCTGGGGCCAGGCCGACCCCACCGGCCGGCTGCGCGCCGTGCCGGTGCCCGAGGACATCCGCGCCAGGCTGCGGGGGGAATAACGCCCCGCGCCTACTCCGCCTTGGCCCCGCTGGCCACCACCACGGGGCGCAGCGTGGCTTCCTGGGCGCGGGCGTAGCTGGCGTAGTCCTCCGGCCCAATCAGCCAGGGCGTGGCGCCGCTTTCGGCATAGCTCCGAATCAGCTCCGGGCTGGCCAGGGCGCGATGCGTCAGCTCCGCCATGCGCTGCACCTGCGCCGCCGGAATCCCCGCCGGCCCCACCAGGCCATTCCAGCTGGTAATGTCAAAGCCGGGCAGAAACTCCGCCAGCGTCGGCAATTCCGGCGCCGCCGGGCTGCGCTGCGGGCTGCTCACCGCCAGTCCACGCGCCTTGCCCTCGCGCACCGCGCCAATGGGGCCGGAGAAATTGTCAAAAATCACGTGTACCCGCCCGGCCATCAGGTCCAGCAGCGCCTGCGACCCACCGCGATACTGCACAAAGGGCATGTCGGTGCCGGTGCGGGTCTTGAACATCTCGGCGCAGATATGCGGCGTGGTGCCGGCCCCGCCCGTGGCGTAGTTGTACTTGCCCGGATTGGCCTTCAGCAGCGCAATCAGCTCCGGCACGCTGCGCACCGGCAAATCATTGTTCACCAGCAGCAGGTTGGGCTGCCGCCACAGCCCGGCAATGAAGGAAAAATCCTTCGCCGGATCATAGGGCAATGAGGCAAACAGTGAAGGCGCGATGGCCAGCGTCGCCACGCTGCCCAGCCCCAGCGTGTAGCCATCCGGCCGGCTCTTGGCGATCGCATCCGTTCCCACCGTGCCACCGGCCCCGGCGCGGTTCTCCACCACGAATTGCTGGCCCGTCACCTGGCTCATCGCCTGGCAGAACACGCGCGACGCAATGTCGGTGGCGCCGCCGGCGGCATACAGGTTGATGTAGCGCACCGTCTGGTTCGGCCAGGCACCCGCCTGGGCACGCGCCAAACCCGGCAAGGCCAAACCGGGCAAGGCCAAAGCCGGCAAGGCCAGCAGGCCCCGGCGGGGCAATGTCAGGGGGGCAATGGGTTTGTGGACCATCTTCGGCTCTCCCAAATCACCCGGCTCTGTGGCCGGTGTTGGGCAAGCCTAGGCCAGGGCGCGGCGCAACCGAGAGGAAATTCGCGCCTCAGTCTTCCGCCTGGGGGTCCTCGTCCATCATCGCCCGCAACTCCTCGGTGCTGGCCAGCAGCACCTTGCGCCCGTCCAGCACCTGCGGCGCCTCGTGCTGCAAGGTCTCCCAGCGCGCCTCCACCGCATCCAGCGCGGCATCCAGGTCGTCAAAGCGTTCCATATTGGGCGCCGCCGAGCCACCGGCAGCAGGGCGCCAGCGCAGGAAAACCGGGCCGGTTACGGTCATGCAGTCATTCTCCGGAAATCGCGGGGGCGGCACTATCGCCGCACCACGCCACGCGGTCCAGCCATCTGCGCATCACGCCCTTGCGTCCCGGCGCTTGCGGCGGCAAGGCTGCCGCATGTCCCATCCGCTCACCCTGGTTGCCGTTGAAGCCTGGCCCCTGCTGGTGCCGCTGCACCATCCCATGCGCCTGGCCAGCGAAACCATCACCGCCGCCGAAACCCTGCTGGTCCGCGTGGTGGCCAGCAACGGCCTGGAAGGCTGGGGCGAAGCCTCCACCGCCCCGACCATGACCGGCGAGCTGCTGCCCGGCATGGTGGCGGCGCTGCGCCGCTTCCTCGCCCCCGCCTTGCTCGCCGCCCCCCTGGCCAGCCCGGCCGAGGCCGCGCAGCGCCTGCACCGCGCCATTCGCGGCAATACCGGCGCCAAGGCCGCCGCCGAAATCGCGGTGCTCGACCTTTTCGCCCGCGCCGCCAACCTGCCCTTGGCCGCGCTGCTCGGCACCCCGCGCCGCGCCACCGCCCCGGCCATTCGCATGGTCGGCGAACGCGACCCCGAGGCAACGCTCGCCGGGGTCGCCGCCGCCCACGCCCAGGGCTACACCCAGGTCAAGCTCAAGCTCGGCATGGCGGCAGACCCGCTGGCCGATGCCGCCCTGGCCCAGCGCGCCCGTGCGCAGGGCGGCCCCGCCATGCAGCTCTCCGCCGATGCCAACATGGCCTGGAGCCGCGACGCCGCGCTCGGCTTCCTCCGCGCCATGGGCCCCGGCGTGCTGCACTACCTGGAACAGCCGGTGGCGGATGACGACCTGGACGGCATGGCCGCCTGCGTTGCGCTCAACATCTGCCCCATCTGCTTTGACGAAGGCCTGCATGCCGCCGCCGACATCACCACCCACGCCCAGCGCCGCGCCGCGCAAGGGGTGGGGCTGAAGGCCATCAAGCTCGGCGGCCTGCAAGCCGCCCTGGCCGCCGACGCCCTGGCCCTGCACCACGGCCTGGCCACCACCCATGCCTGCAAAATCGCCGAAACCTCGGTCGGCGCCGCCGCCGTGGCGCATCTGGTGGCGGTGCTGCCCGATGTCAGCTGGGGCGTCAGCGTCACCCATGGCTACATGGCCGCGGATGTAGTGCCCACCCCGCTGCCGGTGCTGGCCGGGCTGGTACAAATCCCGCAAGGTCCCGGCCTTGGCGTGGTGCCCGAAACCGCGCTGCTGCACCGCCTGCGCTGGCCTGAAGGATAGTTCCCCATGAATTTCGACCGTGAAATCGCCGCCGCCTTCGCCCGCTGCGCCACTGAGGCCGCACTGGCCCATGGCCCGGAAGAAGCGCTGTGGAGCATCACCCGCACCGTGCCGGCGCTGCTGGGTGACGCCAGCGCCGCGCTGCGCCCCAACGCCTTCCGCGAGAACCCCGCCCCCACCATCGGCTGCGCCGCCACGGTGTTTCTGCGCACGCCCAATGGCCGGCACCACCTCATCAGCGCGCCGGTCAACTTCCTGCCCGAGCAATATCACGAGCTGGTCGGCATCGAGCTCGGCCACCCCGGCGAAGTCGCCCGCCACCACATGTCGCTGCTGCTGAAGGACACCGCCCTGCACCAGGGCTTCGTGAAGATTTTGCAGAGCTTCCGCGCCGGCTCGTCCATCTTCGCGCCGCTGCTGTGGCAGGGCCAGTATCTCGGCGTGCTGATCTGCGCCAACGCCGCACGCGGCACCTATGCCGAACGCGACCTGCAAGCCCTGCAGGGCTTCGCCGCCCTGGCCGCCACTGCCTTCATGGCGCAGGGCGGCCCGGCCTGGCTGGCCAGCCTGGACTACGCCGCCCTGCCGGAACGCCTGACGGCGACCTAGCCGCAAGCCAAGCCCCGCGAAGCCACCAGCCTCGCGGGGCGGCCCATCAATCTTCCAGCCAGGCCACGGCGCGAATCGGGCTGCCCGTGCCGCCCTTGATCTTCAGCGGAAAGCCGATGAAGCGGAACCGCCCCTTGCCCACCAGCTTCTCCATGTTCACCAGGCCTTCCATATGGGTGAAGCCCATGTCGCGGCACACATGGTGCACCTCGAAATTCGCCCGCCCCGGCCGGCCCGGGCTGGCGGCTTCCACGCCAAAAGCCACAATGCCCTTCTTGCCCAGCCAGGTGGCGCTTTCCTTGGTCAGCCCCGGAAAGTCGTTGATGAAGGCTTCCGTGCCATAGGTGCGGTTGAAGAAGTTCATGTGCAGCAGCACGGTGTCACCGGCCTTGATCTGCACGCCCGCGGCCTTCTCGGCGGCTTCCAGATCGGCGATGGAAATCTCGCTCTTCAGTTCCTTGTGCGAGAGGTCGAGGCAAACCGCCTCGGTGAAGAAATTCTCCAGCGGCATTTCGTCGATGCCCTTGGCGCCGGGCTTTTCGTCAAAATGCACCGGCGCGTCCACATGCGTGCCGGAATGGTCGCCCATGTTCAGCGTCAACACGGCGGACGAGAATTCATAGCCATCCACCACCCGCTTTTCGGTATGGTCGGTGAACTGGGTAATGTTGATCATCGGGTGGTTCGGCAGGCGCGGCGCCTTGTGGTACAGGGTGCGGCTCAGGTCGATCAGGGTCATGGCAGTCTCCGGATTACCGGCCGAGTATGCCGCGCCGCCCAATGGGCGCAAGCCGGCCCGCCACTTGCATGCTCAATCCGTGCCAACCGAGACTGGAACCACTGCCATGCTGCTCCGTTCACTGCTGTTGCTGCTGCTGGCATTGCCCGCCTGGGCCCAGGGTTTCCCCGAAAGCCCCATCCGCGTCATCGTCCCCATCAACCCCGGCGGTGGCACCGATATCTTCGCCCGCAAGCTGGCCGAACTCGCCAGCCCGCTGCTGGGCCAGCCCGTCATCACCGAAAACCGGCCCGGCGCCAGCGGCACCATCGGCGTGCAGCAAATCGTGGATGCCCGGCCCGACGGCCATACCCTCGGCTTCATCTGGAACACCCCGCTGACCGCCGCGCCCCACACCCTGGGCGCGCGCTACAACAGCGAGAGTTTCACCCCGATGTTCGATGTTGGCTATTCCGCCTACACCTTGTGCGCCCTGCCCAATTTTCCGGCCAACAACCTGCGCGAGATGGTCGCCCTGGTGCGCGCCAACCCCGGCCGCTACACCTGGGGCAATGAGGGCCTGGGCGGCACCATGCATCTGGGCGTCGAGCGCATTCTGAAGACCCTGGGGCTGGAGATGACCACGGTGCCCTTCCAGGGCGCCGGGCAAACCCTGCCGGCCTTCATCGGTGGCCACATCACCTTCTATGGCGGCTCGGTCGTCGGCGTCATCAACGCCGCCCGCGCCGGCCAGGCCAAGTGCCTGCTGCTCACCACCGCCGAGAACAATGCCGACCTGCCCACCGCCTCCGGCCTGAGCAGCCTGAACATCGCCGACCACGCCGTGACCATCTGGTGGGGCATGATAGCCCCCAACGGCATGCCGGCCGACCGTTTCACCCGGCTGCAGAACGCCTTCGTCACCGCCGCGCGGTCTGATGCCTTCCGCGCCCTGGTGCAGGGCCAGGGCGCCACCTACCGCGTGCGCCTGGGGGCCGAAGTGGCCGCCGATATCCGCGCCGAATACGCCGCCCTCGGCACCGTCGCCCGCGACCTCGGCCTGCTCAAGCCGGCGCGGTAGCGGCAAGCCTTCCGGCTCGCCGCCGGCGACTGAGGGAGCACGCGGGCACAGCCTGCGTGCCCACCTAAAAAACCTACCGCTCGCAGCGCACCAGCACCGTGCTCCGATGCACCAGCTCGCCCACCTCGGCGGCGCTGCGCTCGCGCCCGGTGCTCTCGGCCAGCAGCGGCGTCACCCCGGCGCCGCGCAGATATTCCAGTGCCTCGGTGCCCTTCACCGCAAAGTTCACGTTCTGCGGAATATCCCCGGTGCGGGCGGCAATGTTGGCGGCGTTCAGCTTGCTCACCACCACGCCCAGCACATTGCCCTGGCGGTCCAGCAGCGGCCCGCCCGAATTCCCCGGCTGCACCGGCGCGCTGATCTGGAATTGCGCCGCATTGTCGCGCATCCCGCTCAGCGCATTCACCTCACCCGTCGTCAGCGTGGGACCGGATGACAAAATCCCCGAAAGCGGAAACCCATAGCTCACCACCGCCTCGCCCCGCCGCACCGCGGGGGCGGAACGGAAGCGCAGCGGCGGCCCGGTCTCGCCCTCCACCGTCAGCAGCGCCAGGTCGCGCCGGCTGTCGGGCGGCACCTGGGTGGAGGCCGGCAGCGCCGCCCCCTCGGGGGCGCGCACGGTAATCCGCCGGCAGCCATCCACCACATGCAGGTTGGTCAGCACCTGGCCGCGCGCCACCACAAAGCCAGTGCCCGAACTCGTCCGCCCCGGCGTTTGCCCAGGCTGGCCGGGTTGCCCCGGCGGCCGGGCCGGGCCTTCCAGCGCCGGCGGCTTGGCGGTCACGGTCGCCCCGGCCTGGGTCGTCTCCAGCACCACCATGCTGTGGGCGCAAATATCCTGGTTCGCCAGCCTGGCCTCGCGCCCATCGGCCAGCACCAGCCGCAGGTCAAACCGGCAGCCCGCCGCCTCATTGGCGCGCAGGCCAAAGCTCTCCTCGGGCGGCAAGGCCCGGGTCAGCACGCTGCGGCCCCAGTCATTCTGTGCGCCGCGCGGCGTGCGCACGGCAAATAGCTGGGTGGCGGTCTGCCCGGTGCGGTTCAGCACGCGAAAAGACTGCGGCTCGGCCGCGGCAAAGGGCGCCGGCAGCAGCGCTGCCAGGCCGGCCAACAGCAGAACATGGCGAAGGGGCTGGGTCATATTCCCACAGAATCCCGCACCGCTTGCGCTGGCGCAAGGCCAATCGCGCTTGACCTTGCCAGTCTAGAAAGCACCACAGTCGCCCCATCATGCCAGACAGCACCCTCCCCCTCTCCTCCCTCTCCCTGCCCATCCAGGGCATGACCTGCGCTGCCTGCGCCGGCCGGGTGCAACGGGCGCTGCAAAAACTGCCCGGCGTGGTCAGCGCCCAGGTCAACCTTGCCTCGGAACGGGCCGAGGTTTCCGGCACCGCCACCCCCACCCAGCTCGCCGCCGCCGTCACCGCCGCCGGCTATCAGGTGGCCGAACTCAGCTTCACCCTGGGCATTGGCGGCATGAGCTGCGCCAGTTGCGTCACCCGGGTGGAACGCGCCCTGCTGGCCGTGCCCGGCGTGCTGGAAGCCAGCGCCAGCCTGGCCAGCGAAACCGCCCAGCTCCGCGCCCTGGCCAATGTCTCGGAAGCCATGCTGGCCGAGGCGCTGGCCCGCGCCGGCTACACGCTCCGCGCCGCCGATGCCGCCGCCGACCCCGCCGCCCAGCGCGAAGCCCGGCTGGAGGCCTGGCGCCTCGGCGCCGCCGCCCTGCTCGCCACACCCTTTCTCTATGGCATGCTCGGCATGGCCCTGGGCCGAGACTGGATGCCCGCCCCCTGGCTGCAATTCACCCTGGCCTCTGTGGTGCAATTCTGGCTCGGCGCCCGGTTCTACCGCGCCGGCTGGGCCGCACTCCGCGCCCGCACCGGCAATATGGATCTCCTGGTCGCCCTCGGCACCTCCGCCGCCTGGGGGCTGTCCACCTGGCAATGGCTCGGCGCCGCCCACGCCCATGGCATGGCCCCGCATCTCTACTTCGAGAGTGCGGTCGTCATCATCGCCTTCATCCGCCTGGGCAAATTCCTGGAAGCCCGCGCCCGCCAGGCCACCGGCGCCGCCATTGCCGCCCTGCTGGCCCTGGCCCCGCACACCGCCCGCCGCCTGAACCCAGCCGGGCAGGAGGAAACCATCC
>CANFIE010000144.1 GCA_947446625.1 Acetobacteraceae bacterium
CGCTGGTGGAGGAAGTGACCGCGCTGAGCGAAGAGCAGGAGCGGCTGGAAGCCTGGATTGTGAGCAAGGTGGAAGCCGGCGAGAAGCTGCCCGGCCTGTACCCGCCCAATGCCGAGAACAAGGCGCGCTACGAGGCCGACAAGGCCGCCGCCAGCGCCGAGAAGCCGGCCAAGAAGTCGAAGAAGAAGTAATCATGTCGGCCGAGGAAATCGCGGCTGTCCGCGACACCGTGCGGCGCTTTGTGCGCACGCGGCTGAACCCGTTGGAAGCCGCGATCGACGAGGCCGATGAGGTTGACGAGGGCCTGCTGGCCGGGCTGCGGCAGGAGATTGCCGCGCTTGGCCTGTATGGCTTCAACCTGCCGGAAAGCCTGGGCGGACCTGGGCTTTCCGTACAGGACCGCGTGCAGTTGCTGGAGGAGATTGGCCGCACCTCCATGCCACTGACCGAGTGCTTCGGTCATTTGCCGATTTCGCTGACACTGATGACTGCTGACCAACGCGCACGGATTTTGCCGACGCTGCTGGATGGCAGCGAGACCATCACCTACGCGCTGACCGAACCCGATGCCGGCAGTGACCTGAATGCGCTGAAGGTGAAGGGCGAGAAGGTGCCCGGCGGCTGGCGGCTGAACGGCACCAAGCAGTTCATCAGCAATGTCGAGACCAGCGAGTGGATCATTGTGCTGGCCACCACCGACGCGAGCGCGAACCTGAAGGGGCGGCTGACCACCTTCCTCATGCGGCGTTCCAACCCTGGGCTGCGCAACCTGGTGCGCTACCGCAAGATGGGCTGGCGCGGCTACCACCTGAACGGCTTTGTGCTGGAGGATGCCTTCATCCCCGATGAGGACGTGCTGGGCGCGCCGGGCGCCGGCTTCCTCACCATGATGGCGGGCATCAACCACGACCGGATATTTGTGAGTTGCCGCTGCCTTGGCATTGCCCTGCGGGCACAGGAAATGGCGCTGGACTATGCCAAGCAGCGGAAAGCCTTTGGCGCGCCGATCAGCGAGTACCAGGGCATTCAGTTCATGCTGGCGGATAATGATGTGGAGATTGCCGCGGCGCGTGGCCTGATCCGCGCCGCCGCCGAGGCCGCCGATGCTGGCACCGAGGAATTCCGTATCGCGGCGTCGCGCAGCAAGCTCTATTGCTCCGAGATGGTGAACCGCGTGGCGGACCGGGCGCTGCAAGTGTTCGGTGGCATTGGCTACATGCGTGATCTGCCGCTGGAGCGGTTTTATCGCGACGCCCGCGCCTTCAAGATTGGCGAGGGCACCAGCGAAATGCAGCGGATTCAGATTGCCCGCGCCGCCTTGGGTGGGCGCTGATGTTTTCGTTATTGGCCGGCGAAGGCACGGCGCTGGTGGGGCCGGGCCAGCGCATCTCCCGCTCGGAACTGCGGGCGGCTTCCAGCGCCTTGGCGGCGCGGCTGCATGCGCTGGGCTTTCAGCGCGGCGACCGCCTGGCGCTGTGGCTGCCGGATGGTGCGGGCTGGCTGCAATGCCTGTTTGCCGCCGCGCAGCTGGGCGTGCTGGTGGTGCCGATTTCCACCCGCTTCACCACGGCGGAAGCGCGGCGCGTGCTGGGCGTGGCGCAGCCGCGTGGCCTGGTGCTGACACCGCATTTCCTGAAGATGGATTACGCTGCTGCCGGCCGTGAATTGGCCGCCGAAATTCCAGGGCTGATTATTGTTGAGGCCCCGCCGCATGCGCTGCTGGACGGCGTAGTGGGCGAGGCGCCGGTGATGGGTGGTGCGCAGGATCTGGTCTGCACCTTCTCCACCAGCGGCACCACCGGCGTGCCAAAGCTGGCCCCGCACACGCAGGACAGCATCCTGCGCCACGCCCGCAACGTGGCCGCCTATTTCGACATGCAGGGCGGTGCGGCGCTGGGTGCGCTGCCGCTTTATGGCGTGCTCGGCTTCATGCAGGCCATGGCGGCGCTGGCGGCCGGTGGCACGCTGGTTTCCGTGCCGGTGTATGACCCCATTGCCTGCGCCCGCGCCATTGATGATGAGGGCGTGACGCATTTCTTCGGCAGCGACCAGATGTTCGATGCCGTGCTGGCGGTGCCAGGTGCCTCGCTGGCGAGTTGGCGCATTGGCGGCTATGCTGAGTTTGTTGGCTGGGCCGCGCGCGTGGCCACTGCCGCCGATGCGCGTGGCATTCGGCTGGTGGGGCTGTATGGCTCCTCGGAAGGATTTTCCCTGCTGGCGGGGCGAGACTGGCGGGCGCCACTGGCCGAGCGGATTCCGGCGGGCGGCACGCCGGTTTCGGCGCATATCGAGCACCGGGTCTGCGACCCCGAGAGCGGCGCGGTGCTGCCCAAGGGCCAGCCCGGCGAGTTGCAGTTGCGCGGCTACAACATGCTGCCGCACTACGTGAACAACGAGGCCGCGACCGAAGCCGCCTTCACGCCCGATGGCTGGTTTCGCAGTGGCGACCTGGCGGTGGATGAGGGTAGCAGCTTCCTTTACCTCGCCCGGCTGAAGGACAGCCTGCGCCTGCGCGGCTATCTGGTGGACCCGGGCGAGATTGAGGCGCATCTGGCCACCCACCCCGCCGTTGCCCAGGCCCAGGTGGTGGGCGTGACGCTGCCCGGGCGCGGCGATGTGGCCGTGGCCTTTGTGATTCTGCGCGCGGATGCCGATGAGGCCGGGTTGCAGGCGCATTGCCGTGCCGGGCTGGCGGCCTACAAACTGCCGTTGCGCGTGCTGCCGGTGGCTGAGTTTCCGAGCAATAATGGCCCGAACGGCGTGAAGATTTTGAAGAACAAGCTGCGCGACATGGCCGAAGCCGCGCTTAAGGACCCCGCATGAGCAACCGCAAGCCGCCACCGCGGCCCGAGGAATTCCGGTTCTGGAGTGATGAGACGGTGCGCGTGAGCGACACCGACCTGAATGGCCATGTGAACAACGGCGCCATTGGTGCCTATTGCGAAACTGGCCGCGCTGATTTGGTGAATGCCGTGGCCGGGGCACCGCATGAGCGGCCCTTCAACCTGGCCGTGGCGCGCATCACCATCGACTACCGCCGAGAGGTGCACTACCCCAACAAGGTCCGCATCGGCGGGGCCATTGTCTCGTTGGGCAATACCAGCTTCGTGGTGGAGCAGGCGTTGTTCGTGGGTGAGAACTGCGTGGCGACGGCCGAGAATGTGATGGTGCTGTTGGACCGCACCACCCGCAAGCCACACCCGCTTTCGCCCGAGGTAAGGGCGAAATTCCTGGCCCTGGCACCGATGCGCGCCAGGGCCGCGGCGGAATAGCTCAGGCCAGCTGGGCGCGCGGCAGCAGCCGCGCCAGCGGGCGGGCCAGCACCAGGCCGGCAGCGTGCAGCGCGGCGGTGGCCACCAGCGCACCCATTCCGTAGGTCAGTTCCACCGCACCAGCCTCGGCGCCATGCGCCTGGCCGTGCAGCAGGCCGAACAGCGCCACCAGCGGCGCCGCCATGCCGAGTGGCAGCCGCACCACCAGCGCCGCCAGCAGGCCCAGCAGAACCACCGAGGCGAGGATGCCGGCTTCAACGCCCGGCATGGCCACGCCCGCCATGCCCAGCGCCATGCCCAGGCCCATGGTACCGAGGAAAGCGCCCGGCAGCGCCAGCCGCGCCGCGCCGCCCAGCAGCCCGGCCCAGAGGCCCACCGTCAGCATAACAGCCACATGGTCCAGCCCCATCAGCGGGTGCATAAAGCCACCGGCCAGACCATGGGCCAGCGGGCCGCCCGGATGCGCCAGCGCCGGCAGCGGGGCCAGCGCCAGGATGAATGCGATTTTCTTCATGCTGCGTTCCTTGGAGAAATGCCGCCTTGCTGGAGGATGAAGGCGGCGATTTCCGCCACCCCCTTGTCCACCTTCAGGTTGGTGAAAATGAAGGGCCGCGGGCCGCGCATCTTGCGTGCGTCGCGGTCCATGACGGAGAGATCCGCACCCACCAACGGGGCCAGGTCGATTTTGTTGATGACCAGGATATCGCTGCGGGTAATGCCGGGGCCGCCCTTGCGGGGGATTTTGTCGCCGGCGGAAACGTCGATGACGTAGATGGTCAGGTCGGCCAGTTCGGGGCTGAAGGTGGCGGCCAGGTTGTCGCCGCCGCTTTCAATGAACAGCACTTCCAGCTTGGGGAAGCGCGCCACCATATCGGCCACCGCCGCCAGGTTGATGCTGGCATCCTCGCGGATGGCGGTGTGCGGGCAGCCGCCGGTTTCCACGCCCATGATGCGCTCCGGCGGCAGGCAGCCGGCGCGGGTCAGGAACTCGGCATCTTCCTTGGTGTAGATGTCGTTCGTGATGGCGGCGATGTCGTGTGTATCGCGCAGGGCGCGGCACAGGCGTTCGGTCAGCGCGGTCTTGCCGCTGCCCACGGGGCCGCCGATACCGACGCGGAAGGGGCCGTTCCTCACGAGCGAAAAAGCCTGGTGTATTGCGTCTCATGGCGCATCGAGAGCAGGTCCAGCATCGGGGCGGCGGTGCCCAGGGTTTCAAGGTTTGCGGCCAACGCGGCTTGCGCGGCGGCTTCTACAATAGGCTGCAAGGCGGCCGTGGCCAATTGCCCATCGGTCTGCCCCAGCGGAATGATGCGCACGCCGGCCGAGACAAGGTTGGCGGCAAAGGCGGCCAGCCAGGCGGTAACGGCCGCCAGCAGCGGTACAGCGGCAAAGCCGGCGGCGGCACCGAAGGCCACGGGATGCGCCAGCCGGCCCTTGTGCCGGGCGGCGAAGGCGGCGAAGCGCGCATCGGGCCAGGCGGTGGCGGTGATGCTGGTGAAGCTGGTGCCCTGCTGCATGCTCTCCAGCGCGGTTTCCGCCGTACCACGCCAGGCGGCAGCCAGTTGCGCCACGCTGTCCAGCACGCGGGGCTTGCCGGCCTGCGCGGCCCGATGCGCCGCGACCAGCAGCGCGCCATCCACCCGCCCGGCGCCGGCCTGCAACACCGTGGTGATGTAGGCCACCAGGTCCAGCCGATTGCTGGCCAGCCCGGCCTCGGCGGCGGTTTCCAGCCCGTGGCTGTAGCTGAAGCCACCCACCGGATAGGCCGGGGAAAGCCAGGTGAGCAGCCGATACAGCGCGGCGCTGTCAGTGCTCATGGTCGTGATGGTCGTGCCCGTGGTGGCCATGGTCGTGCCCATGACCATGGGCGTGGCCGTGGTGGCGGTTGTGTTCGCCATAGGCGCCGCCTTCCGGGTTGAACGGTGCGCTGACTTGTTGGGCATCGGCACCCATGCCGCGCAGCATGGCCAGGATGACGTGGTCGTCGCGAATCAGCAGGCTGTCGGCTCGGATTTCGGTGGGCAAATGCCGATTGCCCAAGTGCCAGGCCAGCCGGGCCAAGCGTTCCGGCGTTTCGGCGCGCACTTCCACCAATGGCTCGGGCGCGGCGCGCACCATGATGACGCCGCCGCCTTCCAGCAGCAGGCCATCGCCATCGCGCAGCGGGGTGGCTTCCTCCAGGTCCAGCAGGAAGGCCAGGCCCTTTTCCCCCACATAGCGGCGGCGGCGGCGGAAGCGGTCGTCGAAGTCCAGCGTCACCACGTCTCGCGCGGTGCGGGCCACCCAGTGGCCGTGGGCCAGCACCTGGGTGGCGCGGGGCAGGGTTTCCTCAGGCGTGCTCAAAACAGAAAGTACCTGTGCGCCATGGGCAACACCTTGGCCGGTTCGCACACCAGCAGCTCGCCATCGGCGCGCACCTCATAGGTTTCGGCATTCACCTCAATGCGGGGCAGCGCGTCATTCAGCACCATGCTGCGCTTGCTGATGCCACTGCGGGTGTTCTGCACCGCCAGCACCTGGCGTTGCAGCCCAAGCCGCTGCGCCACGCCGGCCTGCAGGGCGGCATTGCTGACGAAGGTGACGGCGCTGGCCTGCATGGCCTTGCCGAAGCCGGCGAACATGGGGCGGTAATGCACCGGCTGCGGCGTGGGGATGCTGGCGTTGGGGTCACCCATCGGCGCCATGGCGATGCTGCCGCATTTCAGCACCATCTCGGGCTTCACGCCAAAGAAGGCGGGCGACCACATCACCAGATCAGCGAGCTTGCCGACTTCCACGCTGCCGACATGCTGGGCGATACCCTGCGAAATGGCCGGGTTGATGGTGTATTTGGCGATGTAGCGGCGCACGCGCAGATTGTCGTTGTCGCCGGTTTCGCCAGCCAGGCGGCCGCGCTGCACCTTCATTTTATGCGCGGTCTGCCAGGTGCGGATGATGACCTCACCAACGCGGCCCATGGCCTGGCTGTCGGAGGACATCATGCTGATGGCGCCAAGGTCGTGCAGGATATCCTCGGCGGCGATCGTCTCCTTGCGGATGCGGCTTTCGGCGAAGGCCACATCCTCGGGGATGCGCGGGTCGAGGTGATGGCAGACCATCAGCATGTCCAGATGCTCGTCCACCGTGTTGATGGTGTAGGGCATCGTCGGGTTGGTGGAGGACGGCAGGAAGTTGGGTTCGCCCACCACGCGCAGAATATCCGGCGCGTGGCCGCCGCCGGCGCCTTCGGTGTGGAAGGCTTGCAGGGTGCGGCCGCCAATGGCCTTGATGGTGCTTTCGACGAAGCCGCTTTCATTCAGCGTGTCGGTGTGGATGGCCACCTGCACGTCAAACGCATCGGCCACGGCCAGGCAATTGTCGATGGCCTTGGGCGTGGTGCCCCAATCCTCATGCAGCTTCAGGCCGCAGGCGCCGGAGAGAATCTGTTCCTCCAGCGCCGCCGGCAGCGCCGCATTGCCCTTGCCGAGAAAGCCGAGATTGACCGGCAGGCCCTCGGCGGCCTGCAGCATGCGCGCCATGTGCCAGGGGCCGGGCGTGCTGGTGGTGGCCAGGGTGCCATGCGCCGGGCCGGTGCCACCGCCGAACATGGTGGTGATGCCGCTGGCCAGCGCTTCTTCAACCTGCTGCGGGCAGATGAAGTGGATGTGCACATCCAGCCCACCCGTGGTGAGGATGCGGCCTTCGCAGGCGATGATCTCGGTGCCCGGGCCGATGACGATATCCACGCCCGGCTGGGTATCCGGGTTGCCGGATTTGCCAATGGCGGCGATGCGGCCATCCTTCAGCCCCACATCGGCCTTGTAGATGCCGGTGTGGTCGAGGATCAGCGCATTGGTGATGACGGTGTCCATGGCGCCCTGGGCGCGGGTGCGCTGGCTTTGGCCCATGCCGTCGCGGATGACCTTGCCGCCGCCGAACTTCACTTCCTCGCCATAGGTGGTCAGGTCGCGCTCAACCTGCACGATGAGGTCGGTATCGGCCAGGCGCACGCGGTCCCCGGTGGTGGGGCCATACATGCCGGCATAGGCGGAACGGGAAATACGCGCAGCCATGGCTATAGCTTCCCTTCGATATCGCCACGGAAGCCGTGGACCACACGCTCTCCGCCGAACGGCACCAGTTTCACTTTGCGCCGCTGACCAGGCTCAAATCGCACGGCGGTGCCGGCGGCAATGTCCAGCCGCTTGCCGCGGGCGGCGGCGCGGTCAAACGCCAGGGCCGGGTTGGTTTCAAAGAAGTGGTAGTGGCTGCCCACCTGCACCGGACGGTCGCCGGTATTGGCCACTTCCAGTTCGGTCACCGGGGCATCGGCGTTGAGTTCAATCTCGCCAGCGGCGGTCAGGATTTCACCCGGAATCATCAGCGTTTCGCCTTCTGCTTCGCGGTGGGTTTTTTCGCCGGCGCCGGCTTGGCCTTGGCGGCGGGCTTTTTCGCCGGCGCGGCCTTCGGCTTGGCCTTGGGCGCCGGCTTCTTCGCGGGTGCGGCCTTCACCTTCGCGGCCGGCTTTTTCGCCGGGGCCGCCTTGGCCTTGGCCTTCACCGCAACCCGCTTCGGCGCCACCGCATCGCGGATCGGTTCATGCACCGTCACCAGCTTGGTGCCGTCCGGGAAGGTCGCCTCCACCTGAATCTCGTGGATCATCTCGGCGATGCCATCCATCACCTGCGCCCGGGTCAGCACATGCGCGCCGGCCTGCATCAGGTCGGCCACGCTGCGGCCATCGCGGGCGCCTTCCACCACGTATTCGGTGATGAGTGCGATGGCTTCCGGGTAATTCAGCTTCACGCCGCGTTCCAGCCGGCGGCGCGCCACCATGGCGGCCATGGCGATCAGCAGTTTGTCTTTTTCGCGGGGAGTCAGGTGCATGCGCGTCGTTGTCCCATAATCCGGGCAATCATGGCCCGAGCAGCCTCAGGTCGTCCACAGTCTGGGCAGGCGCGCCGGCAGGCCAAGGGCTGCGGCACGCAACATGACAATGGATTTAGCAATTGCCTCTCGAACCGGCACGGAGCCGCCGAGGAAACGGGCCAAGAGCAGGCCGGGGCGCGGCAGGGTGCAGGCGGCGGGTGCGCCTTCCAGCGAATCGCGCAGCGCCGGCAGCAGCGCTTCCACCCCCGGCGCGGCCAGCAGCAGGGTGGCGCTGGCCTCGGCCCCGGCGAAACCCAGCGGCGCCGCCAGCCGGGCGCCGAGTTCCGCGCCCATCGCCAGGCCATCGGCCCAGAGCAGGCCATCCGGCCCATGCAGCCGCCAGGTGTCGCTGACCGCACCGCTCGCCATGGTCTCGCCCCGGGCCGAGCGGCCGAACACCAGCATCTCGGCCGCCAGCAGCCGGGCGCCGGCAGCCATATGCGCTACCATGCGGCGTTCCAGCCGGGCCTGGTCGAACAGGATGGTTTCCTGCGGCAGCCATTCCAGCGTGGCGCCGGCTTCCAGCCGCAGCGCGGTGGTCACGCGGGAAGCCGGGCCAAGGCTGCGATAGATCTTCTCCGCCGCCGGGGTGCTGCAGGTGGCGTTGGC
>CANFIE010000145.1 GCA_947446625.1 Acetobacteraceae bacterium
CACCCGGGCCACATGCTTGCCATCGGCCAGCATGCTGCCTTCGGTGAAGCACACATTCCGCCCCATCCGCGTCACCCGCGCCTGCACTTCCAGCCAGCAGCCCTCCATCGGCGGCGCCAGGTAGTCCACGGTCAGGCTGATGGTCGCCAGCCTGGCGCGCTCCATCCCGGCCTTTTCCCGCGCCACCGAAACGGCATGCACCAGGGCCAGGTCGGCCAGCGTGGCCACCATGCCGCCATGCGCCGCGCCCATGGAATTGATATGCCGGTGCTCCACCCGCAGGCCCAGCGAGACATGATCCTCGGCACGCTTGGACCAGAACGGCCCCAGCGTATCGGCATAAGGCCCGCCATGGGTGGCGCGGACAAAGCCGGGAGGGATTTCCGGCGCGGGGGCATGGTCCATGGCAAGGCTCGCTGACGTAGTGCGCCGCACCATTGCCCCGGCGCGGCGCCAAGGTCCAGGGGTTGCGGCGCGCTGCCATTGCGGCATCATCCCCGGCGGCAAACGGGAGCAAGGCCATGGACGCCGCCACACTGGACGCCGAGGTGGCCGAACTGCGCGCCGCCGCGCACGCCTATCACAGCCGCTACGAGACCATCCCCAACCTGGCCTGGCCGGAAGGGATGCGCGTGGCGGTGAACTTCACGCTCGATTTCGACGCCATGCTGCTGCGCCGCCTGAAGAACGAACCGCCGATGCAACTCGCCAAGGGTGAATTCGGCGGCCGCGTCGGCATCTGGCGCGCGGTGGAATTGTTCAGCCGGCTCGGGGTCAAGGCCACCATCTTCACCGTGGGCCGCATCTGCGAACTCTACCCCGACGCGCTGCGCCACGTGCTGGCCGAGGGTCACGAGATCGCCGACCACATGTGGGAACACCATGTGCCGAAGGATCCGGCCATGGAGGATGACCACTTCATGAAGACCATCGCGGCCTTCCGCCACACGCTGGACTACCGCACCGTGGGCAGCCGCAGCCGGCACTCCAACAGCCTGCTGGTACGCGAAGGCTTCATCTACAATTCGCACGGCTCGGCCGACCACGGGCCGCACTACATCCATGATGGCGCCGGCAACACCGTGCTGAACCTGCCCTTCCACTACGCCATTGATGACGCGATGTTCTACTCGGCCAATTGGCAAGGCTCGCCGCTCATCGCCAATCGGTTCAGTGATACCGACCGGGTGGAGGAAATGTGGTGGCACGGCTTCCGCCAGCAGTACCGCCGCGGTGGCTACCTGAATGTCTGCCTGCACCCCTTCGTCAGCGGCCGGGCGCAGCGCATCGACATGCTGGATCGCCTGGTGCGCCGCATGCAAACCCTGCCCGGGGTCTGGTTCCCCACCAGCGCCGAGCTGGCGCGCCATGTCATCACCACGCGCCCGCCCCAGGGCGGCCGGTAGAGGAGCGCCGCCATGCCGTGGAAACAAGGCTACACCATCTCCGACGAGATCAGCCTGGCCGACGCCGCCCTGCGCTGGCCGAACGAGGCCCGCTGCGCCGTCAGCATCACCGTGGATCTCTCCCAGGCCAGCGGCCCGGCCGGCATCACCCCGGCCGACCTCCGCACCTCGCCGTCCTATTTCGGCATGCACCAGGGGCTGGACCTGCTGCTGGAGGTTCTGGCCGAGTATGGCCACAAGGCCACCTTCGCCGTGCCCGCCGCCATCGCCGCCATCATGCCCGCCCGCATCCGCGCCATTCAGGCGGCGGGGCATGAGATTGCCGCCGAGGGGCTGAAGCACGAGGACACGAGCAAGATGCCGCGGGCCGAGGAAAAGGCCCGGATGGAACGCGCCCTGGCGATTCTGGCGGACACCACCGGCCAACGCCCCCAGGGCTGGTACTGCCTGCCCCGCCAGGGTGACAGCTACGCGGTGGGCACCATCAGCCCCAACACCGTGGACCTGGCCCTGGAAGCCGGCCTCACCTACCTGGGCAACGGCCTGGCCGACGATATCCCGCACTACTGGGTGACGGATTTCGCCAGCCGCCGGGCGCTGCTGACCATGCCGTACTACTATCATTATGACGACCAGTGGTTCTGCATGTTCCCCTCTGATGGCACCGGGCTGGAACATAGCGACATGCTGTTCCGCAACTGGGCCGCCGAGTTCAGCGCCCAGTACCGCCGTGGCCGGCTGTTCCACATGGTGCTGCACCCGCAACATATCGGCTGGTGCAACCGGCTGCAGCGGCTGGAGGATTTCTTCCAGTTGCTGCGCGACCACCCGGGCCTGTGGAATCCCACCAATGCGGCCCTTGCGGCGCATTGGCAGGCCCGCTATCCGGCCGCAACGCATCTGCGCCTGGCGCCCAGTGTCTGGCGGGATTACCCCGGCAGCCTGAGCTGAGCGATTTTGCTGCGCTGCAACCAAACCGGGCCGCGTTGCAGCCCGGCGCGGCTTGCGGCAATGTCAGCCAAGCCGGGGCGGAAAGCGCGCCGGCCCTACGTCCAAACTGCCAATGCGCGCCCAGCCCAGAAGGGCGGCGACACCCGGAGGGAGCCTCTTGAAGCCGACCGATCTCAGCTCCCCAACTTATTTTCACAAGGTTGTGGACTGCCAATGGGCCTGCCCGGCGCATACGCCGGTGCCCGAATACATCCGGCTGATCTCCGCTGGCCGCTACACCGACGCCTACATGATCAATTGGCAGTCGAATGTGTTCCCCGGCATCCTCGGCCGCACCTGCGACCGCCCGTGCGAGCCAGCCTGCCGCCGTGGCCGGGTTGAGGAAGAGCCGGTCGCGATCTGCCGTCTGAAGCGCGTGGCCGCCGACAACAAGGACGAAGTGCTGAGCCGCATGACGCCGATTCCGGCGCAGAAGAACGGCAAGCGCATTGCCTGCATCGGCGCCGGCCCCGCCAGCCTGACCGTGGCGCGCGACCTGGCCCCGCTGGGCTACGACGTGCACGTGTACGACGCCGAGGCCAAGGGCGGCGGCTTCATGTGGAGCCAGATTCCCCGCTTCCGCCTGCCCGAGAGCGTGATCGACGAGGAAGTCGGCTACATCACCAATCGCGGTGGCGTCACCACCCACTACAACACCCGGGTCAACAGCCTGAAGGGCATGTTGGCCGAGGGCTACGACGCTGTATTCGTCGGCTGCGGCGCCCCGCGTGGCCGCGACCTGGACGTGCCGGGCCGGCGGGAAGCCGCCGCCAACATCCATCTCGGCATTGAATGGCTGGCCAGCGTCTCCTTCGAGCATATCGAGAAGATCGGCCGGAAGGTCATCGTGCTGGGTGGCGGCAACACCGCCATGGATTGCTGCCGTTCCGCCCGCCGCCTGGGTGGCGAGCAGGTGACCGTGGTGGTCCGCTCCGGCTTCGAGGAAATGAAGGCCAGCCCGTGGGAGAAGGAGGATGCCATGCATGAAGGCATCCCCATCCTGAATTACCTGGTGCCGAAGGAAGTGCTGCACGAAGGCGGCAAGCTGAAGGCCATGGTGTTCGAAAAGGTGAAGGCCGAATTCGACGCCAAGGGTCGCCGCAACCTGGTGCCGAGTGGCGAGCCGGACGTCACCATCGAATGTGATGACGTGCTGGTGGCGATCGGCCAGGAAAACGCCTTCCCCTGGATCGAGCGTGACATCGGCATGGAGTTCGACCGCTGGGGCCTGCCCAAGCTGAACGAAACCACGCTGCAGAGCACCATCCCGCAGGTCTTCTTCGGGGGCGACGCTGCCTTCGGCCCCAAGAACATCATCTGGGCCGTGGCGCATGGGCATGAGGCGGCGGTCAGCATCGACCGCTTCTGCCAGGGCCAGGACGTGACCGCCCGGCCCGACCCGCTGGTGGTGATGTCCGGCCAGAAGATGGGCATCCACGAATGGAGCTACGACAACGACGTCTCCATCGACCTGCGCTTCAAGGTGCCGCACGCAGACCCGGCGGAAAGCCTGCGCAGCATCAAGGCCGAGGTTGAACTCGGCTACGACCGCGAACTGGCCCGCAAGGAAGCCCAGCGCTGCCTGAACTGCGACGTGCAGACGGTGTTCACCACCCAGCTTTGCATTGAATGCGATGCCTGCGTGGATATCTGCCCGACCGACAGCATCACCTTCACGCCGAACATGGAGGATGAGGCCGCGCTGCGCACCACGCTGAAGGCGCCGGCCATCAACACCACCCAGGCACTCTACGTGGCCGACGGCCTGAAGACCGGCCGGGTGATGGTGAAGGACGAGGATATGTGCCTGCATTGCGGGCTATGCGCCGAACGCTGCCCGACAGGGGCCTGGGACATGCAGAAATTCTTCCTTGAAACCGCCAAGACCACGAACGGGGCGCAAGCATGCCTCAGCCGCTGAGCGCGACGAACGACTTCGTCGTCAAATTCGCCAATGTGAACGGCTCCGGTTCGGCTTCGGCCAACCAGCTGTTTGCCAAATCCATCCTGCGCATGGGCATCCCCATTGCCTCGCGCAACATTTTTCCGAGTAACATCCAGGGCCTGCCGACGTGGTTTGAAGTCCGGGTGTCGGGGGAAGGTCATCTCGGCCGGCGCGGTGGCGTCGACATGATGGTGGCGATGAACCCGCAGACCTGGGACCGCGATGTCGCCGAGATCGATGCCGGCGGCTACCTGTTCTACGACAGCACCAAGCCGATGCCGGCCAGCAAGTTCCGGCCCGACATCACCGTCATCGGCGTGCCGCTGACCGAGCTGGTGAACGCCGCCTACAAGGATGCGCGGCAGCGCCAGCTGTTCAAGAACATCATCTACCTGGGCGCCCTCTCGGCGCTGCTGGGCATCGACCCGGTGGTGATCGAGACGCTGCTTTCCGAGCAATACAAGGGCAAGGAAAAGCTGGCCAAGTCGAACCAGGACGCCTTCCACATGGGGCGCAACTGGGCGGCCACCAACCTGCCGCCCATCGGCCTCAAGCTGGAAAAGTCCGACAAGGTCGGCGACCGCATCTACATCGAAGGCAATGCGGCGGCCGGGCTTGGCGCGGTGTATGGCGGCGCCACGGTCTGCGCCTGGTATCCCATCACCCCCAGCACCAGCCTGGCGGAAGGCTTTGAGAAATACGCCAAGCGCTTCCGCACCAACAAGGATGGCACGAAGAACTACGCCATCGTGCAGGCCGAGGACGAGTTGGCCAGCATCGGCATCGTCATCGGTGCCGGCTGGAACGGCGCCCGCGCCTTCACCGCCACCTCTGGCCCCGGCATTTCGCTGATGCAGGAATTCGTCGGCCTCAGCTACTTCGCCGAAGTCCCGGCCGTCATCTTCGACGTCCAGCGCGCCGGCCCCTCCACCGGCATGCCAACCCGCACCCAGCAGTCCGACGTGCTGAGCGCCGCCTATGCCAGCCATGGCGACACCAAGCACCTGGTGCTGTTCCCGGAAGACCCGCGCGAATGCTTCGAGTTCGGGGCGGCGGCGTTTGATATCGCCGACCGCTTCCAATCCACCGTCTTCGTGCTGCTCGACCTCGACATCGGCATGAATGACTGGCTGTGCGAGCCCTTCGCCTGGGACGACAGCAAGCGCATGGACCGCGGCAAGGTGATGACCGCCGAGATGCTGGAAGCCGGCCGCGACTTCGGCCGCTACCTGGATGTGGATGGCGATGGCGTGCCGTTCCGCACCTATCCCGGCACCCACCCCACCAAGGGCGCCTACTTCACCCGCGGCACCAGCCGCGACCGCTACGCCAAGTACAGCGAGCTCGGCTCGGTCTATGTGGACAACATGGAACGCCTGCTCCGCAAGTTCGAGACGGCGAAGAACTACGTGCCGCACCCGGTGGAGAAGAAGGCCAGCCGCACCACGCCCTATGGCGTGCTGTATTACGGCAGCTCCTCCGCCGCCATGCAGGAAGCCCTGGGCGCGTTGGAGCAGGATGGCATCCACCTCGACGCCATGCGCATCCGCGCCTTCCCCTTCCATGATGACATCCAGCGCTTCGTGGAAAGCCACGATACGGTGTTCATCGTGGAACAGAACCGCGACGCGCAGCTGCGCACGCTGGTGATGAATGAATGCGGGATCGACCCCGCCAAGCTGGTGCCGGTGCTGCACTTTGATGGCACGCCGATCACTGCGCGGTTCATCCGTGATGCCATCGGCCGCAAGGCCAACTCCGTTGAAGTCGTTCCCCTGCGGAAGGCCGTGCCATGAGCTATTTGAAGCCAGCCCTCAAGCATCCCAGCCTGCCGAAGAACGCCCTCGGCTTCACCCGGCGCGACTATGAAGGCTCCATCTCCACGCTCTGCGCGGGCTGTGGGCATGACAGCATCAGCGCCAGCATCATCCAGTCGGTCTGGGAACTGGGCATTGAGCCGCACCGCGTGGCCAAGGTCTCCGGCATCGGCTGTTCGTCGAAAACGCCGGACTATTTCCTCAGCGCCAGCCACGGCTTCAACTCCGTGCATGGCCGCATGCCCAGCGTCCTCACCGGCGCCAATCTGGCCAACCGGGATCTCATCTATCTCGGCGTCTCCGGAGACGGCGACAGCGCCAGCATCGGCATCGGCCAGTTCGCGCACCTGATGCGGCGCGGTGTGAACATGACCTACATCGTCGAGAATAACGGCGTGTACGGCCTCACCAAGGGCCAGTTCAGCGCCACGTCCGACAAGGGCAGCAAGGCCAAGAAGGGCGCCATCAACACCGATGAGGCGATCGACCTCGTCGCCATGGCGCTGCAACTCGGCGCCACCTACGTCGGCCGCAGCTTCTCCGGCGACAAGCAGCAACTCGTGCCGCTCATCAAGGGCGCACTCAGCCACCAGGGCGTGGCGCTGATCGACTGCATCAGCCCCTGCGTCGCCTTCAACAACCATGAAGGCAGCACGAAAAGCTACGACTACGTGCGCGAGCACAATGAGAGCGTGAACAAGCTCGATGTCATCCTCGGCCGCAGCCCCATCGCCGCCAGCTACGCCCCCGGTGAGATGACCGAGGTCACGCAGCATGACGGCTCGGTGCTGCGCCTGCGCAAGCTGCATGACGATTACGACGCCACCGACCGCGTGGCCGCCATGAACTATCTGGCGCGCCACAAGGCCATGGGCGAGATCGTCACCGGCCTGCTCTTCGTCGACCCCGAGGCGCAGGACCTGCACGCCAGCCTCGGCACCGTGGCCACGCCGCTGAACCAACTGAACGACGCGTCGCTCTGCCCTGGTTCCAGCGCGCTGGAAAAGCTCAACGCCGGACTGCGTTGAGCCAGCCTTCCGGCGTCAGTCCAACCTGACGCCGGAAACCTCCACCAAATCCTTCCACACGGCGTCCTGGCGGCGGATGAAATCCGTCAGCGCCGCCGGGCTTTCATCGGTAATGGCGCTGAAGCCGAGCGGCAGCAGTTTCTCGCCATAGGCCCGGGTCCGCGCCGCCCCATGCACCGCCTGGTGCAGCCGCGCCACCGCATCAGGCGGCGAGCCACCCGTGGCGGAAATGCAGTACCAGAACTCCATGTCCATATCGGTGCCGGGTATCAGCTCGGCCATGCTCGGCACATTCTCAATGCCCGGCACGTAGTCCACGCGCTTGGCGCTGCCCACCGCCAGGGCGCGCAGCCGACCCTCGCGCACATGCGGCACAATGGCCGGCATGCCGTCGAAAATCAGGTCCACATTGCCGGCCAGGCAGTCATTCAATGAAGGGGCCAGCCCGCGATACGGCACTTGGCTGATCTCAATCCCCGCCACCTTGCCCAGCTTGGCAATGGAAAGATTGCTGATGGTGCCCCAACCCGAATTGCCGGCGCTGATCCGTCCCGGGGCTGCCTTCGCCGCCGCGACAAATTGCGCAAAGCTGTGCCAGGGCTTGTCGGCGCGCGTCACCAGCAGCGTGGTGCCCACCGAAACGCGGCTGATATGCGCAAAGTCGCGCATGGTGTCGAACGGCATGACGCCGCGATAGAGATACTTATTGGCGCAGAAAATCGTGGCGCCGCCCAGGAACACGGTATGCCCATCCGGCGCGGCGCGGGCCACTGCCTCGGCGGCGATGTTGCCGCCGGCACCGGGCCGGTTCTCCACCACCACAGCCTGGCCCAGCAGCGGCGCCATCTGCTCCGCCAGCAAGCGCGCGGTAATATCCGCGGCGCCCCCAGGCGGGAAGGGCACCACAATCTTCACCGATTTGTTCGGGAAGCCCTGCGCCAAGGCCGGCGTGGCCAGGGCACTGAGCAGCAGGGTCCGACGTAACAGGCGCGACCGATTCAGCTCTCCGCGCCCTACGGCGCTCCGACCATCGTGCGTGCTCACTTGCTCGGCTCCTCATGCAGGGCCACGGCAATGCCCTCAAGCCCCGGCACAGCCGGATAGCGCTTCATCACCTCGGGGTCATGCCCCGGCACCATGTGCTTCGGCGTTGGCGAAAGCTGGCGCAGCTTGTCGAAGCCTTCCAGCATGCAGCCAATGTGGAAGGCGGTGGTGAAGGGCCGATAGGTTTCGCTGTTCTCATAAAAATGCGTCACGTCGGTCGCCAGCACCACGGTGCCGCGCTTGGTGTTCACCGTCACGCATTGCAGCCCGGCGCTGTGCCCGCCGCAGAAATGCACCTTGATCCCCGGTGCCACCTCGGCATCGCCATTGTGGAACACCACGCGCTCGGCGAAGTTCATGCGAACAATGCCGACCACATCGTCAATCTCAAAGCTATGCCGCAGCTTGGCGTACTTCATGTAGCGCCCGGTGGCGTACTGCATTTCCGGTTCCTGCAAATGGAACCGCGCCTTGGCAAACTTA
>CANFIE010000146.1 GCA_947446625.1 Acetobacteraceae bacterium
CGCACGCCCTGGGCGCAGCGGTAGCGTCTGATCGCCGCCGGTGGAAGCACCGGCGGCGTGAATCAGCCGCTCGAGGAAAGACTCAGCGCGGCCCGTACAGCCCGGTAAGCGCCGGGGAAAAGCCGGTCAGGGCGCGGGCGCGGTGCGGGCGCTCGGCCGGGGCCATGCCGGCCAGGGCGGCGGCCAGGCGCACCGCCGCCACCGTGCCATCCACCAGCGGCACCCGCACATGCGGCTGCAACAGGTGGGCCAGCCCGGCCAGCGGGCCGCCGGCCAGAATCACCGCCTCGGCGCCATCCTCGGCCACGCTCTGCTCCACCAGCGCCAATAGCTGCGCCGTCTCGGCCTCGCCCAGCGTGTCGGGGTAGCTGGCATTCACCGGCCCCATGCGGAAGCCGGCGCAGCGGGCGGTGAGCCCGTGATGATGCAGGCAGTCCTGGAACATCGGCTTCAGCGCGGCGGTGAAGCTGACCACGCCAAAGCGCCGGCCCAGCATGCTGGCGGCGTGGAAGGCGGCCTCGCTGATGCCGAGCACCGGTACGCCGAGCAATTCCTTGGCGGCATCCAGCGCCGGGTCGCCGAATACGGCGATGACGGCGGCGTCGTAGCTGCCGCGTCGGGCGGCCAGGGCTTCCAGGGTGGCGGTGCCGCCCACCAGCCAGTCGGCCCGGCTGACAATCAGGGGCAGGCCATAGGGCGCGCCGATGGTTTCCACCGTGCAGCCCGGCGGGGCGGCGGCGGCGGCGGCCTGGGCGATGCGGTGCGTGACCGCCGGGGTGGTGTTGCCGTTGACGACGAGGATGCGGGTCATGCCAACAAGGCTAAAGCCTGCGCGCCGCGGGTGGTATCGGCGCCGGGCGGGAAAATGCCACCCGGCGGCAGAAATCGCCCGTCAAAGCATCACCAGCCCCTGGCGGGCGCCGCGCGCCACGGCATCGGCCCGGCTGGCGGCGCCCAGCTTGTCCAGCACCGCGGCCACATGCGCCTTCACGGTGTGGAAGCTCAGGCCCATTTGCCGGGCGATGAGCTTGTTGGAGGCGCCGGCGGCCAGCAGGTCCAGCACCTCCTGCTCACGCCGGGTCAGGCTGGTGCCGGGGGCGGCGGCGCGGCGGCCGAGCAGCGCGGCCAGCACTTCCGGCCCCAGCACCACCAGGCCCCGCGCCACCACGGGCAGCAGCGCGGCCAGGTCGGCGGCGGAGGCATCGGGCGGCAGCACCCCCACCGCCCCGGCGCGCAGCGCGGCCAGCGCCGCCGCGCCCTCGGCCAGCACCAGCACGGGTTGCTCATCGGCTTCCGGCGCGCTGTCGCTGATGATGAGTTCCGCCGCCGCTTCCTCGGCCTGCAGCACGGCGCCATCCATGGCGTGCAGGCGCTGGGCCATGCCGGCGTTCAATTCGGTGTCGGCTATCCGCAGCGCCACGGCCAGCGGAGGCATTCAGCCCGCCTGCCGGGTGCCGGGGCGTTCGCCCACGGTAACGCCCAGCGCCATGGGCTGGCCGGCGCGGACCAGCGCCAACGAGAGCACCCGGCCCACGCTGTCCGGCTCCAGCCGGCCCAGCATCTCGCGCACGCTGGTCAGCGGGGTGCCGTCCAGCGCGGTCAGCACATCGCCCAGCAGCACGCCACCCAGCGCGGCGGGGCTGCCGGGGTCCACGCCCAGCACCATCAGCCCGCGCAGCGCGCCGGCCCGCACCGGCTGCATGGCCAGGCCCAGATAGCCGCGCGAAACCCGGCCGCGCGCCTGCAACAGCGCCACTACCCGGGCGATGGTTTCCGCCGGAATGGCCAGCGGCCGGCGGCGTGGGCCGAACACGGTCATGCCGATCAGCCGGGCCTCGGCATCCAGCAGCGGGCCGCCCTCGGCCAGGGGGGAGAGGCGCAGGTCGAAGACCAGCCGGCGGTCCAGCATGCCGCCGCGCATGCTGCGCCAGGCGCCGCCGGCAAAGGCGCAGATGCCCATGGCGGCCAGCGGGCCTTCCTCGCCCCGGCCCAGCGCCAGGGCCAGGCTGCCCAGGGCCAGGGATTCGGGCGGGGCCAGGGGCAGCGGTGGCACCGGGCCGGTCTCGGCGCGCAGCAGGGCGATATCGGTGCCGGCGTCTCGCCCGGCCAGAGTGGCGGGCACGCGGCGGCCATCGGGCAGCGCCAGGGTGATGTCCTCGTCGCGCTCCAGCACCTCGGCCGCCGTCACCACCAGGCCTTCCTGCCAGAGGATACCGGAGAAGGGCTTGCCTTCGCGCCCATGCACCGCCACGGCGCGGGCGGTCCCCGCGGCGGCCAGGGCGGCGTAGTGCGCCGAGAGCGCGGCGAGGGGGAGGCTGAGGGGCATTGGCGGATTCTCCATAGCCGGCATGTGGGCATGCCGGGGGCGCGCTGCCACCCGCCAAATGGCCGGGGACGGCGCGTGTGGGATTCGGCGCTTCCGCCCGGGGGCAAGCCGATCTAGCTTCCGGCCGAAATCCGGGAGCCATCGCCATGACCCTGCGCCTGCTTGCCCTTGCCTCCGCCACCCTGCTGGCCGCCTGCGCCGGCGACCAGCCGCGGCAAACCGCCCAGGGCAATGCCCGCCGCGAATGCCTGACCGTGCCGGTGACCGTGACCAACGCCGCCAGCCGCGCCGTGGAGCAGCTGTACATTGGCCCGGCCGGCGCCATGGGGCGCGACCGCCTGGCGGGTGGTGAGATGGCGCCGCGTGGCACCTATACCCTGCCGCGCCCGGCTGATGCGCCGTTCAGCCTGCGCGCTGTTTTCGTGACCGGGCAGGACAGCCAGATTGCCGGGCTGGATGGCTGCATTGTGACCCAGGTTGAGATCAGCGACACGGGGATCAGGGCGCGTTGACGCCAGGGCCGATCAGACGCTGACGAGTTCCCGCGTCACGGTGGCGGTGCCGCCCATCCATAGCGTCGGGTGGGTCATCTTCACCCCCGGGCCGCTGGTGATGATGGGGTGGATCGCCGCCGCGCTGGCGGCGATGCCGGGGTCGGCCTCGAACAGGTAGCGCTGGATCTCGGCCAGGCCCCAGCCGGCCTTCAGCAGAATATCGGCCATCTCGGCCGGCAGCAGCAGGATTTGCTCCTGCCCCGGCCTGGCCTTGGCGCCGCTGCTGGCGCGCTGGGCGCCCTGCATGGCGGCCAGCATGGGGCGCAGCACCATCTCGGGGCTGTCGGCGCCGCCTTCGGGCAGCACTTCCATGGTGCCGGAAACGCCCAGCACCGTGACGGCGCTGCCGTTGATGCCGCGCCGTGCCGCCAGGGAGGGGAGCAGCGGGTGCTCGCCTTCGGCGAAGGCGAAGCCGTATTTGCCGGGCTGGCCCATGGTGGCCATGTCGCCGCTTTCGGGCCGCATGCCGGCGATGTTGCGCAGCACCAGCGCCAACGCCCGGCCAATGCAGGCATTGGCGCGGTTGCCGGGACCGAGGCAATTGGTGCCGCTGTTCATGCCCAGCACGGCAATGGCCGGGCCGTGTACCAGCACCGCCACGGTGGGGGTGCCGGTGGTGGTGGCAATGCCCAGCAGGTTGAAGCTGTCCTCGGCGGCGGCGACTGCTGCGGTGAGCACCACGGGCAGTTCCGCCGGCACGCAGCCGGCCAGCACGCAGCAATAGGCCACGGCCTGCGGCGTTACCGTGCCGAACATGGGGGGCAGCATGGCCAACTCGGCCTCTGGCGCCTGCACGCCTGCCAACATGCGGGCCATGCGGGCCTCGGTGGGGGGGACCATCGGCAGGCCGTCACTGAAGCCCGCCAGGGTTAGCAACGCCTGGGCATCCTCCCAGGGCGTTGCTTCGGGGAAGAACAGCGCGTTGTCGGCGCCGACGATCATGGCGCCGCCGCCGCCCGGCTCACGCCGGGAGTTTCACGCGGGTGGAGATCACCGCCGTACCGCCAAAGCTGGGGATGAAGGCGCTGTGCTTGCCCGGGCCGCCGGCCATGGCGATGTGGATATCCTGCGGACCACGGGCGATGGTGAGGAAATCCCCGGTGGGATGATGGCCCGTGGCGGCATAGGTCGCCAGGTTCTCATCCGAGATATGCGCCAGCGGCACCCGGGCGCGCAGCCACAGCTCGTCGCGCAGCTTGTCCACGCCCCAGCCATCACGCGCGAAGGTGGCGGCGTGTTCCGGCCCGACGACGACCATGTACGGCCCCTTGCCGTAGATGGTGTTGGCGCCGGGCTGGGCGATGGTGTGGGCGAAGGTGGTCATCAGGCCTTCGGCGCTGGTGCTGCCGTGGTCATTGATGTTGTGCGGCGCTTCGCCGGACATCACCGTCACCACGCTGTCCTCGGCGGCGAAGCCGCGGCGGACATGGAAGGGTGCCCAGGGGCTTTCCTCCTCATTCTCACCGAAGCAGAAGGCATACTTGGCCGGCGAGCCCTGGGTGGAGCGGTCCATCACGCCCGGGCGGCCACCGCCGACATTGAGCAGGATGAGCTGGATGGCCCGGCCGATGCTGGCATTGGCGCGCCAGCCCTGGCCGAAGCAATTGGTGCCGCAATTCACCCCAAGCGCCTGCCGCAGCGGACCATTGATCATGACCATGGGCGCGCAGCTATGCGTGGTGGCCATGCTGCCGTGCAGATTGTAGCTGGGATCCAGAATGCCGCGCAGCCCGGCCAGGATGGCGGGGAAGTACTCTGCTTTTGCCCCGGCCATCACCGCATTCGCCGCCAGGCTTTGCAGCGTGGGGATGACCTGGCGCGGCGAAATGGGGGCGAAGCCCTCATTGTCGCCATGCGCCGCGGCCACCATGCGGGCCACGCTGGCTTCGGTTGGCATCACCAGCGGCAGGCCGTCGCTCCAGCCCTGCTCGATGGCGTAGTCCTGCCAGGCTTCCTGGTCGAGTTCGCCGATATCAAGGATCTCGGTCTCGCTCACGCTTCCATTTCCTTGAGTACGCCGGCGTAGGCTTCCTCGATCCGCACCGCCAATTCCTCGGCATTCAGGCCGCCGACGGGGTGCTTCACCACAACCAGATGCGGGTCCACCTTGCGGGCCTTGGCTTGCGCCAATACCAGCGGCTTGAAGGTTTCGGTGGCGATGACCACCCCGACCATACCCTTTTTGCGCAGTTCAATGCTGTCGTGGAAACTCCACGATGAGCAGGAGCCTCAATCGCCCAACGCGAGCAATGCGATGCGATACTTCTTCGCCGCGTCGTTGATCATATCCAACGGGGCGCCCTGGCTGGCGCTGGTCTTGGCGATGAAGTCGATATTGTCGGTGCGACGCACCAGGCCAAGCTTGGCCTTCACGCCCTCCAACAGCTCGCGCGCATTCGGCTTGGAATTGCCGAACAGCACGATGGGGTCGTTCAGCCAGTCAACCTTGCCCTCGGTTGCCTGTTCGGCGCCCGCCGGGGTGATACCAAAGCCTGGGTTCACGATACGCATCGTTGTTCCCTCCGATTTCCACCCATGGAAGCCCTAACCGGCCGCCTTGCCAAGAGCGAACTTGGCCGCCGCCGCGCCAGCCGCCGCGCCAGAGGCCACGGCGGCGAGCACGCCTTGTTCGGCGGCGTCGCGGCAATCCCCGGCCAGGAACAGGCCGGGCGTGGTGGGCGCGGCGACAAAGCCAAGCGGCGCCACCCGGCCCCATTGCACGAAGATGGCGCGGGCCGGCAGCGCGGTGCCATCCACTTCCACCGTTTCCAGGCCATTGGCGCCGGCCAGGGCGGTGACGTGGCCAGGCCGCACCGCCACATTGGCCAGCCCGGCCAGGGCGGCGGTGTTGGGCGTGCCGCCCTGGGTCACCAGCGTTACCTGCGCGGCGGTGGCGGCGAGTTCTGCGGCTTCCTGCACCGCCCAACGGTCATGCCCCGCCACCACTACGCTGGCGCCGGCATAAAGCGGGCCGTCGCAGGTGGCGCAGTGGGAGAGGCCCTGGCCTTCGAAACCATCCTCCCCGGGCAGGCCCAGCCGACCATTGCCCAGGCCCACGGCCAGCACCACGGCGCGGGCGGTATGGGCTTCGTCATCCGTGGCGATGGCAAAGCCGGGTTCCAGCGCTGTCACCTCGGCTATCGCCAACTCGGCGCCGGCGGCCATGGCTTCATCCAGCAGGGCAGAGGCGTAGTCCATGCCGCCGGGGTTGCCGGGCACGTCGTGCAGATCAGAGAAATTCATCAGCAGGCCGCCGGGGCCCATGCGGTCCACCACGCAGGTGCTGGCGCCAGCTTCCGCCGCTGCCTTGGCCGCTGCCAGCCCGGCCACACCGGCACCCACCACCACCACATCCCATTCGCGCGCCATCACTTGGACTTTCCTGCATTTGGCGGAGGAGAATGGGAGTTGAACCCACCAAGGACCGGCCTACGGCCCTTGCTGGTTTTGAAGACCAGCCGTCCCACCGGGGAGCGTTTCTCCTCCACGCTTTAGTTTAGCGCGGGTTCTCCACCGTGCCAAAAAGCGCCGCCGGTTCCTTCACCACGCGGCGCAGGTCACCTTTCCGCAGCGTTAGGCCACGGCGGTCGAAATACTCCAGCAACTGGATGGCCAGGGTGCGGCCGCAGCCCAATGCGTCGCGGAATTGCGCGGCGGTGAAGGCGCCGTTGGTTTCCTGCGAAAGCCGCTGGGCGTGTTGCGCCATTGCGGGCACGGCTTCGCGCAGCACAAACACATCCGGCGCCACTTCCAGCAGCCGGCCAGCGGCGGCGAAGCGCTTGGCGGCGCGGCGCAGCGGCGGGGCTTCCAGGCGCAGGGACTTGGCCAGGTCATTCAGCACGGGCGGGCGAAAGGGTTGCTCGGCCAAAGCGGCGTGCAGGCGTTGCCACAGCGCGGCCTCGGCGCCGGCCAGCCCCGGCTGATGCGTGGGCAGCCGCAGCCAATGCTGTTCCCGCGCCAGGGCGCCCTGCTGCACCAGGGTTTCCGCCAGCGCGGCGAAGGCGTCTCGGGGCAGGCGGGTGGGCAGGGCCAGGCGCAGTGTTTCGGGCGCCAGGCCGGGGGCGGCGGGTTGCTTTTGGTGGTGGGCGGCCAGGGCGGCCTCGGCCTGGGTGCGCAGCGTGGCCAGGGCGGCGGGGGCCAGCAGAAACTCGCCGGCGCGCGGGCCGGGGATCTCGGCCAGGCCCCAATCCTGTGCCAGGGCGGCGGCAGGCAGCAGGTAGGGCGGCAGGGCCAGCATGGCGGGCAACGGCTCGGGCTGGGCCAGGGCGCGCAGCATGGCCAGCCGGGCGGGGGTGCGGCGGCGGCGTTCCGGCGCCCGTGGGTCCAGCACCAGGCCGCCGGCCAGGGTGCGCTGGGCCGAGACATCGCGCAGCACTAGGCGGTCGCCGCGCCAGAGCGGGCGGGGGGCTTCCAGCACCAGTTGGGCCAGGGCGGTTTCGCCGGGGGCCAGGCTTTCGGCGGAAAGCAGCACCACCCGCGCATTCACCTGCGCCGCGCCATGGTGCAGCAGCACCGGCGCCCAGGTTTTCAGCGCCACGCGCTCACTGGGCAGCAGGCGCAATTCGGCGTCGAAGCGCGTGGTCAGCGCGGTCAGCCCCGGTGCCACCACCCAGTCGCCACGGCCCACCTCGTCGCGGGCCACGCCGGCCAGGTTGAGGGCGCAGCGTTGCCCTGCCTCGGCCTGGTCCACCGCCTGGTTTTCCGCCCGCAGGCCGCGGATGCGCGCCGGGCGGGCGCCGGGCTCCACCAGTACCGCATCGCCCACCCGCAGCCGGCCGGCCAGCAGCGAACCGGTGGCGATGGTGCCCGCGCCGGCCAGGGAAAAGCCACGGTCCACGGCGAAGCGCGGCAGGCCGGTGCTGGCTTTGGGTTGGTGGTCCAGCGCCGCCAGTTGCAGCGCCAGCAGCAGCGCCGGAATGCCCGCGCCCGTGGTGCTGGCAACCGCCATGCAGGGGCTGCCGGCCAGCGGCGTTGGCGCCAGCAGCGCGGCCACCTGGCGCTCCACTTCCGCCAGCCGGGCGGCGTCCACCAGGTCGGCCTTGGTGATGGCCACCAGCCCGTGGCGCAGGCCCAGCAGGTCCAGCACCTGCACATGCTCGCGGGTCTGCGGCATCACGCCGTCATCGGCCGCCACCACCAACAAGCAAAAATCGATGCTGGCGGCGCCGGCTATCATGGTGTGGACCAGGCGCTCATGCCCGGGCACATCGACAAAGCCGAGCATGCCGCCGGTCTCCAGCGGTACATAGGCGAAGCCGAGATCGATGGTGATGCCGCGCCGCTTTTCCTCGGCCAGGCGGTCGGTCTCAATGCCCGTCAGGGCGCGGACCAGGCTGGTCTTGCCGTGGTCGATATGCCCCGCCGTGCCGATGATCATGCGGCCAGGGTCGCGACCAGGGCGGCTTCATCCTCCAGGCAGCGCAAATCCAGCCACAGCGCGGCATCCTTGATGCGGCCGATGACGGGCCGGGGCAGGGCGCGCAGCCGGGCGGCCAGGGCTTCCAGCCCCGCGCCACGCAGCGCCAGGGCAAAGCTGGGCAGGGTTTCCAGCGGCAGCGCGCCGGAGCCGATCTGGCTTTCGCAGGGCAGCACTTCCGCCGGGCGCCCGGCCCAGGCGGCCAGCACCGGGGCCAGGCGTTCGGCGGCGGCGCGCATGTCGGCGGCGGGGCGGGAGAGCTGGCGCAGCGTGGGCAGGCGGGCGGCCAGCGTCTCGGGGTTGCGGTACAGCTTCAGCGTGGCTTCCAGCGCGGCCAGGCGGATTTTGTCCAGCCGCAGGGCGCGCTTCAGCGGGTGCTTGGCGCAGCGCTGCACCAGGGCGCGC
>CANFIE010000147.1 GCA_947446625.1 Acetobacteraceae bacterium
AATGGTCCGATTCGGACATTTTTGTCCTGAATTCGGCAGGCTTTGCGGAGCTTGCGGTTAGTAGGAATGGAAAATAGGGCAGATCAGGTGCCCTATCTTCGAAAAAATGCTGGAAATGATGGGCGGGGTTGCGGCATGCTGCGTCGCAGCGCGGCTTTTCGCGCGGCCAACCCCTGTGCCGGAACCGCCGAGATGGCTGAACGCATGCTGCAATTCGTCCGCCTTCAGCAGGCGCAGCCGGAAAAGCGTAAAGCCGGGCAGCGGCGCGAGGATTTCGGCGAGATCTATCGGGAATTCGCCGCCGAGGCCGCCAGCGCCCAGGCCAGCCGGTGCAGCCAATGCGGCGTGCCGTTCTGTTCGGTGCATTGCCCGCTGAACAACGACATTCCCGATTGGCTGAAGCTGACCGCCGAGGGGCGGTTGGAGGAGGCCTATGAGGTTTCCGCCGCGACCAACACCTTCCCGGAGATTTGTGGGCGGATTTGCCCGCAGGATCGGCTGTGCGAAGGCAATTGCGTGATCGAGAAGGATTTCTCGAGCGTGACGATTGGCTCGGTGGAGAAGTACATCACCGATACCGCCTGGCAGAATGGTTGGGTGACGCCGCCGACGCCGCGGGTGGAATTGCCGCATAGCATAGGCATTCTGGGTGCTGGGCCGGCTGGGCTGGCGGTGGCCGAGCGGCTGCGCCGGCGTGGCTGGCAGGTGCATGTGTATGACCGCTACGACCGCGTGGGCGGCTTGCTGATCTATGGCATTCCCAACTTCAAGCTGGAGAAGGAGGTGGTGCTGCGGCGCTGGCACCAGTTCGAGCAGGGCGGCATTCATTTTCACCTGAACTGCGCCGTGGGCGTGGATGTTTCGCTGGCGGCGCTGCGCGAGAAGCATGATGCGATCTTCATCGGCACCGGCGTGTACCAGGCGCGGGATATTGCCGTGCCGGGCAGCAGTCTGCCGGGAATTGTGCCGGCGTTGGATTATTTGACGACGAGCAACCGGCAGAATCTGGGTGACGCGGTGCCGGCATTCGACAGCGGGGCGCTGGATGCCAAGGGCAAGCGCGTGGTGGTGATTGGCGGTGGCGATACCGCGATGGACTGCCTGCGCACGGCGGTGCGCCAGGGTGCGGCGAGCGTGACCTGCCTGTATCGGCGCGACAAGGCGAACATGCCCGGCAGCATGCGCGAAGTGGCGCATGCCGAGGAGGAGGGCGTGCGCTTCGAGTGGCTGGCGGCGCCGGAAGCCTTTGTGGGCGGCGACAAGGTTGAGGGCGTGCGCGCGGTGCGGATGCATCTGGGCCTGCCGGATGCGGGCGGGCGGCAGCAGGTTTCCGCCATTGCCGGCAGCGGCTTTGTGGAGCCGTGCGATTTGGCGATCAAGGCGCTGGGGTTTGATGCCGAGGATTTGCCGGGGATGTTCGGCGAGCCGGCGCTGGCAGTGACGAAGTGGGGCACGCTGAAGGTTGGGAAAGACTTTCAGACCGCGCTGCCCGGCGTGTTTGCCGGTGGTGACATTGTGCGCGGCGCCAGCCTGGTGGTGTGGGCGATACGCGATGGCCGCGATGCGGCGGACCAGATTGATGCCTTTGTGCGCAACCGCGTGATGGCGGCGGAGTGACGGCGATGACCTATGTGCAGGAATACGCGGCGGCGGCGGCGAAGTTGGCGCAGCAAGGCCATATTGACCTGACCGAGCATGACGCCTGCGGCGTGGGGCTGGTGGCGGCGCTGGATGGCGTCGCGCGGCGCGATGTGGTGCAGGCCGGCATCGATGCGCTGAAGGCGGTTTGGCATCGGGGCGCGGTGGATGCCGATGGCAAGACCGGCGATGGTGCAGGGATTCATGTGGAGATTCCGCAGGACTTTTTTGCCGCCGAAGTGGCGCGTGGTGGCCCGCGGTTGCGGCCGGGGCGGATTGCGGTGGGCATGATCTTTTTGCCCAAGACCGATTTTGCCGCGCAGGAACGCTGCCGGCAGATTGTGGAGAGCGAGATTCTGCACGCGGGCTACGGTATTTATGGCTGGCGCCAGGTGCCGATTGACGTGACCTGCATTGGCGAGAAGGCCAATGCGACGCGGCCCGAGATTGAGCAGATTTTGATCCATGACCCCGAGCAGCGCGACGTGGCGCTGTTTGAGCGTGACCTGTACGTGATCCGCCGGCGGATTGAGAAGCAGGCGATAGCGGCAGAGGTGCCGGCGTTTTACGTGTGTTCGCTGTCGTGCCGCTCGGTGATCTACAAGGGGATGTTCCTGGCGGAGAACCTGACGGATTTCTACCCGGACTTAGCGGATGCGCGATTTGTTTCGCGCTTCGCGATTTATCACCAGCGTTATTCGACCAATACCTTCCCGACTTGGAAGCTGGCGCAGCCCTTCCGCATGCTGGCGCATAACGGCGAGATCAATACGCTGCACGGCAATGCCAACTGGATGAAGAGCCACGAGACGCGGCTTTCGCATCCGTTGCTGGACCCGTATCTGGATGACATCAAGCCGGTGGTGCAGGCCGGTGGCAGCGATACGGCGACGCTGGATAATGTGTTTGAGCTGCTGGTGCGTGGCGGGCGCGATGCGCCGATGGCCAAGGCGATGCTGATTCCGGAAAGCCTGCGCAACAACGCGACGATGCCGGCGCCGCATCGGGATTTGTTTTTGTACTGCAACGCGGTGATGGAGCCGTGGGACGGGCCGGCGGCGATTACCGCGACCGATGGGCATTGGGCGATTGCCGGGCTGGACCGCAACGGGCTGCGGCCGATGCGCTACACCATTACCCGCGACGGCCTGCTGGTGGTGGGCAGCGAAACCGGCATGGTGAAGCTGGCCGAGGACCGCATTGTGCAGAAGGGCCGCGTGGGGCCGGGGCAATGCATTGGCGTGGATCTGGACAGTGGGCGGTTTCATGCCGACCGCGAGCTGAAGGATTTGCTGGCGGCGCGGCATCCTTTCAGCAACTGGCTGGAACGCACCATCAGCATTGAGGAGAAGGTGCGGCAGCAGGGCGGCGAGGATGGCGAGGTGACGCTGTTCGGCCGTGAGGAGCTGCGCCGGCGCCAGCTTGCCGTGGGTTACACGATGGAGGAGCTGGAGACGATTCTGCACCCCATGGCGGAGGATGCTGCCGAGGCCGTGGGCAGCATGGGCGATGACACGCCGATTGCGGTGCTGAGCGACCAGTACAGGGGGCTGCATCACTATTTTCGGCAGATGTTCAGCCAGGTGACCAACCCGCCGATTGATTCGCTGCGCGAGACGCGGGTGATGACGTTGAAGGTGCGCTTGGGCAACCTGGGCAATATTCTGGACGAGCACCCGACCCAGTGCGACATGCTGATGCTGGATAGCCCGGTGCTGAGCAATGCCGAGTTTGCCGCCATGCGCGGCTATATGGGCAAGACCAGCTGCGCGGTGGACTGCACTTTTCCGGTGGCGGAGGGCGAGGCCGGGCTGCGGCGGGCGATTGACCGGATACGGCGCGAGGCGGCCGAGGGCGTGCAGAGCGGTTGCACGCATTTGGTGCTGACGGATGAGAACCAGAACGCCGAGCGTGCGGCGATTCCGATGATTCTGGCCGTGGGTGGCGTGCACACGCATTTGGTGAAGAACAGCCTGCGCACCTTTACCAGCCTGAATGTGCGGACGGCGGAATGCCTGGATGTGCATTACTTCGCGGTGCTGATTGGCGCCGGGGCGACGACGCTGAATGCCTATTTGGCGCAGGAGAGCATTGCCGACCGGCATCGGCGCGGCTTGTTCGGCAAGCTTTCATTGCAGGATGCCGTGGCGCATTACCGCAAGGCGGTGGACAAGGGGCTGCTGAAGGTGATGTCGAAGATGGGCATCTCGGTCATCAGCAGCTATCGCGGCGGGATGAACTTCGAGGCGATCGGGCTTTCTCGTGCGCTGGTGGCGGAGTTTTTCCCGGGCGTGCCTTCGCGGATTTCCGGCATTGGGCTTTCCGGCATTGCGCGGCGGGTGCTGGGGCTGCACGCCCGCGCCTGGGACGCCGATGTGGTGACGCTGCCGATGGGCGGGCTGTACAAGCGGCGGATGCGTGGTGAGGCGCATGCGTTTGATGGCGCGCTGATCCACATGCTGCAGAAGGCGGTGGAGAGCGACAGCTACACCACCTTCAAGCGGTATTCGGAGAGCGTGCGGCAGCAGCACCCGGTTGCCTTGCGTGACCTGCTGGATTTCCGCAGCGAGGGGCGCACGCCGATTCCGGTGGAGGAGGTGGAGAGCATCACCGAAATCCGCAAGCGACTGGTGGCGCCGGGGATTTCTCTGGGCGCACTTTCGCCCGAGGCGCATGAGACGCTGAGCATTGCGATGAACCGCATTGGCGCCAAGAGCGACAGTGGCGAGGGCGGCGAGGACCCGGCGCGGGCGCGGCCGCGGGCGAATGGCGACAACGCCAACAGTGCCATCAAGCAGGTGGCGAGCGGGCGGTTTGGCGTGACCGCCGAGTATCTCAACAACTGCCGCGAGATTGAGATCAAGGTGGCGCAGGGCGCCAAGCCGGGTGAGGGCGGGCAGCTGCCTGGCTTCAAGGTGACCGACATTATCGGCAAGCTGCGGCATGCAACGCCGGGGGTGATGCTGATTTCGCCGCCGCCGCACCATGACATCTATTCGATCGAAGATCTGGCGCAGCTGATCTACGACCTGAAGCAGATCAACCCGGATGCGACGGTGTGCGTGAAGCTGGTGTCGCGCAGTGGCATTGGCACCATTGCCGCCGGCGTGGCCAAGGCCAAGGCGGATGCGATTCTGGTCAGCGGGCATTCCGGTGGTACGGGTGCTTCGCCGCAGTCCTCGATCAAGTACGCCGGTTTGCCGTGGGAGATGGGGCTCAGCGAAACGCATCAGGTGCTGCTGCTGAACCGGCTGCGGCATCGGATCAAGCTGCGCACTGATGGTGGCATCAAGACCGGGCGCGATGTGGTGGTGGCGGCGATGCTGGGGGCCGAGGAATTCGGCATTGGGACGGCGAGCCTGGTGGCGATGGGCTGCATCATGGTGCGGCAGTGCCATAGCAATACCTGCCCGGTGGGCGTGTGCACGCAGGATGAGGCGCTGCGGCAGAAATTTGCCGGCAGCCCGGAGAAGGTCATCAACCTGTTCAGCTTTGTGGCTGAGGAGGTGCGCGAGATTCTGGCAAGCCTGGGCATGCGGCGGCTGACCGATGTGATCGGCCGGACCGATTTGCTGAAGCAGGTGAGCCGGGGCAGCGAGGATTTGGATGACCTCGACCTCAACCCGCTGCTGGTGCAGGCCGATGCCGGTGGCGGTGCGCCCTATTGCACGCTGGAGGGCCGCAACGAGGTGCCGGAGACGCTGGATGCCGACATGATCCGCGATGCCGCGGCGCTGTTCGAGCATGGCGAGAAGATGCAGTTGCAGTACAATATCCGCAACACGCATCGGGCCATCGGCACCAAGATCAGCAGCAAGATCACCCGCAAGTTCGGCATGAGCGGCCTGCAGCCGGGGCATTTGACCGTGCGGCTGCGCGGTACGGCGGGGCAATCCCTGGGTGCCTTCGCGGTACGTGGGTTGAAGCTGGAAGTGTTTGGCGACGCCAATGATTACGTGGGCAAGGGGCTTTCGGGCGCCTCCATTGTGGTGCGGCCCTCGGCTTCCTTCGCGCCGGTGTGGAGTGAGAACACCATCATCGGCAACACGGTGCTGTACGGCGCCACGGCCGGGGAGCTGTTTGCCGCCGGCCAGGCCGGGGAGCGTTTTGCCGTGCGCAACAGCGGCGCCACCGCCGTGGTGGAAGGCTGCGGCGCCAATGGCTGCGAGTACATGACTGGCGGGACGGTGGTGATTCTGGGGGCGGTGGGCGATAATTTCGGCGCCGGCTTCACCGGGGGCATGGCCTTTGTTTATGACGCCGACGAGGCCTTTGAGCGGCGGCTGAACAAGGAGACGCTGCTGTTTGGCCGGCTGGCCTCCAGCCATTGGGAGGCGCGGCTGAAGGAACTGATTGCCCGGCATCAGGCCGAGACAGGTTCCCCCTTGGCGGCCAGCCTGCTGGTGCATTGGGCGGCCGAGCGGGAACGATTCTGGCATGTGGTGCCGAAGGACTACGCCCGCTACCTGCCCCAGCCGATGCGGGAGGTGGCTTTGGCGGCGGAGTAGCTTCACCAACGGCGCGGCGGGTGGCATAGTTGCGAGGTGACCACGTTATACCACCTGCCGCTGTCGCCCTATTGCCGCAAGGTTCGCCTGGTGCTGGGGGAAAAGGAACTGCCCTTCGAGCTGAAGGTTGAGCAGGTGTGGGAGCGGCGTGAGGAATTCGAGGCGCTGAACCACGCCGGCACGGTGCCCGTGCTGGTGGAGGATGACGGCCTGGTGGTGGCCGACAGCAACGCCATTTGCGAATACCTGGACGAGGCCTACCCGGAGCGGCGGCTGGTGGGGCAGACCCACCAGGAACGCGCAGAGGTGCGCCGCCTGGTGGCCTGGTTCGACCAGAAATTCGGGCTGCAGGTGACCGCCAGCCTGTATGGCGAAAAGCAGCTGAAGCGCCTGCTGGGCCAGGGGCCGGCCGATGCCGCGGTGCTGCGCGCCGGCTATGCCAATCTGAAGCTGCATATGCAGTATCTGGGTTGGCTGGTGGAGACGCGGAAATGGCTGGCCGGGCCAAACCTGAGCCTGGCCGACTTTGCCGCCGCCGCGCATCTCTCGACGCTCGACTTCATGAACGAGGTGGATTGGGCGAAGTATGAGGCGGTGAAGGAGTGGTACGCGCTCATCAAGTCCCGCCCGGCGTTTCGGCCGCTGCTGGGGGACAAGGTGAGCGGGCTGCTACCGCCGCGGCATTATCAAGACCTGGATTTCTAGCGCATGCCCGCTTCTGACCGAAGCGCGCCTGTTTTTGCGAGGCTGATTGACGCCCTGCGGCGACCCCGCCTTGGACGATCAGGCTCGGTATGACCTGCGACGTGGCGGTGATTGGCGCCGGGGCCGCGGGGATTGCCGCCGCCCGGCTGCTGGCGGCGCATGGCAAGCGCGTGGTGGTGCTGGAGGCCGGGGCGCGGCTGGGTGGGCGGGCCTTTACCGATGCGGCGGGGGTGGACCACGGTGCCTCGTGGTTGCATGACGCGGCGGTGAACCCGCTGACGCCGCTGGCCCAGGCGCTGGGCTTCACCGTGCATGATCAGGGCGAGCGGCGGAAGCTGGGGCTGCATGTGGCCGGGCGGCCGGCCAGCGCCGAGGAGCGCGGCGACTATCTGCGGGCAATAGAGGCGGCGGAAGCGGCGTTTGAGGCGGCGGTGGCGGCGGGCGGTGCCGACCGGGACTGCGTTGGGCTGGTGCCGGCCGGGCCGTGGCGCGACAGCGTGGCGCATTGGCTGGGCAGCATCATCAATGGTGCGGCGCTGAGCGGGATAAGCCTGCGCGACTATGTGGCGATAGACCTGCACGGGCTGAACTGGCAACTGGCCGAGGGGCTGGGAACGCTGGTGGCGCGGCTGGGCGCCGGGCTGGATGTGCGGCTGGCCACGCCGGTGCGGCGTGTGCTGTGGGGCGGCGCGGATGTGGCGCTGGAGACCCCCGCCGGGACGCTGCGGGCCGGGGCGGTGCTGGTGACGGTTTCCACGGGCGTGCTGGCGGGGGAAGGGCTGCGCTTTACTCCGGCGCTGCCGGTGGAGATTCAGGCGGCGGTGCAGGGGCTGCCGCTGGGGCTGTTGAGCAAGCTGGCGCTGCGGCTGGTGCCGGGGGTGCTGGAGTTGCCCGCCTTTGGCCGGCTGGAACGCCAGGCCGAGAGTGCGACGGATGCGCCGGTAAACTTCATGCTGCGGCCCTTTGGGCGGGACCAGGTGGTGGCGTTTTTCGGCGGGGCGCTGGCCTGGGATTTGGCGAAGGCCGGGCCGGCGGCGGCCGCAGCGCATTGCCGGGCCGAGTTGGCGCGGTTTTGGGGTGCCGAGGCTGTGGCGCGTGGCGTGGCGCCAGGCGGCGTGGCGACGCGTTGGGGGACCGACCCGCTGTTCGGCGGTGCCTATACCCATGCCAGGCCGGGGGCTGCCGGGGCGCGGGCGGTGCTGCGCGAGGCGGCGCTGGCCGGTGGCCGGCTGCGCTTTGCCGGCGAGGCCTGCCACCCGACGCATGCAGCCACGCTGGGCGGCGCCTGGGCCAGTGGCGAGGCGGCGGCGCGGGCGATGCTGGGTTTGGCGTAGCGTCTGATCGTCGCGGGTGGAATCACCGGCGGCGTGAAGCAGACGCTCGAACACCGATTCTAAGGCGGGCGCTACTTTTCCTGAACGCCCAGGAGTTTGCGCAGCAGGCGGAGCAATTCGGCCTGTTCGGCGGTGGAAAGCGGGGTGAGCAGGCGGTTATGGGCGCGGCTGCCGGCGGGCTCCATTTCCTCCACCAGCGCCTGGCCGGCGGGGGTGAGGTGGAGCTTGCGGCAGCGGCGGTCGCTGCGGTCCACCTCGCGCGCCAGCAAGCCACGGCGTTCCAGGCGCACCAGCACGTCGCCCGTGGTCCAGCGGTCGAGGTCCACGGTTTCGGCCAGGCTGTTCTGGTCCACGCCCGGGCGGAGCGCTAGGTGTCGCTGCTATGGAGGTTGTCCCTCCGGGGCTGAGTTGGTTGGCTGTGGTTGCGAGGCCAACACCCAGCAACTCGGAGCCCCGGATGGACAGCCATGAGAA
>CANFIE010000148.1 GCA_947446625.1 Acetobacteraceae bacterium
CGCTGCCATCGGCCGCCCAAACCCGAATCTCCCCGGCCCAATCGGCCGAGGCCAGCACGCCCTCTGCTGAAACCGCCAACGCCGCCACCGGCGCGGCATGGCCCTCCAGCACCCGCGCCGGCGCCTCGGACCCGCCCGGCGGCCACAGCGCCACCCGGCCATCCTCGCCGGCACTGGCCAGGCCACCGCCCGGCAGCGCCACCAGTGTCGCCACCGCCCCGGCATGCCAGCGCGCCACCCGCAGCGCCCGGCCCGCGGCCGCGTCCCACCAGATCACGGCGGCATCAAAGCCGGCACTGGCCACCACGCCACCCGGCAGCACCGCGAGCGCCCGCACCGGCCCGCCATGGCCCAATAAATCCTGCGCCCTGGCCGGTGCCATCAGCAGCAGCAGGGCCATCAACAAAATCCGCATGCCAGGCAGCATGGCACAGGCGGGTTTTGCTTGCAGCCTGGCCCTACCGCCCCGACATTGGCCGCCATGCCCGAAACTCCCCAGGACGAGGCGCGCGCCGCCATCACCGCCGCCGGCACCCTGCCCGATGCGGAAATCGACATTGCCGGCGTGGCCCTGCAATTCGCCCGCATCGACACGCCCGAGGCCAATTGGCGTGCCGGCGCCGAGGCCCTCTCCACCCTGGCCCGCCAGGCCGTGCGCGCCGCCATCGGCAACCCCGACGCCGAGGCCGGCGACCTGGCCGAGCGCGCCAATACCCTGGGCGCCGTGCTGCACGAACTGGCCGGCTTCGATGGCGACAGCCAGGACTACGACAACCTGGCCAACGCCAACCTGCTGCGCGTGCTGGAACGCAAGCGCGGCCTGCCCGTGGCGCTCGGCATCCTCTGGCTGCACGCCGCCGAGGCCGCCGGCTGGGGCGCCCATGGCGTGGACTTCCCCGGGCATTTCCTGGTTGCCCTCACCAGCGGCCGTGGTCAGGTGTTGATCGACGTGTTCCACGGCGGCGCCCCGCTCGGCGCCCCGGAATTGCGCCAGCTCATCAAGCAGGTGGAAGGCGAGAAGGCCGAACTCCGCCCCGGCCTGCTGGTGGCCATGAGCAAGCGCAACGTGCTGCTGCGGCTGCAGAACAACATCAAGCTGCGCCGCCTGCGCGCCGGCGATATTCCCGCCGCCCTGGCCTGCACCGAGGATATGCTCCGCTTGGCCCCCAACCACGCGCTGATGTGGCGCGAGGCCGGGTTGATGAACCAGCGGCTGGACCGCATCGGCGCGGCGCTGAGCTGCCTGGACCGCTGCCTGGAATTGGAACCGGAAGGCCCGGTGGCCAGCCGGGTGCGGCTGGTGCAGGAAGAACTGCGCCAACGCCTGAACTGAGGAGCCCCCGCATGCTGGAACTGCGCCCCTGCTGCGAATGCTGCGGCATCGACCTGCCCCCTGAAAGCCGGGAGGCGCGGATTTGCAGCTACGAATGCACCTTCTGCGCCGGCTGCACCGACACCACACTGCAAGGCCATTGCCCAAATTGCGGCGGTGAGTTGGTGCGCCGGCCCATCCGCCCCGCCGCCCGCCTGGCCAAGCATCCGGCCAGCACGGTGCGCAAGGTGAAGCCCGGCGGCTGCCAGGCGGTATAGGCGGGTGCCGGGCCGATCAGGCGCTGGTTTGAGCGACTGATTCACGGCCCAGGGCGCAAGCGCCTCGGCCGATCAGGCGCTGGTTTGAGCGGCTGATTCACGGCCCACGGCGCAAGCGCCTCGGCCGATCAGGCGCTGGTTTGAGCGGCTGATTCACGGCCCACGGCGCAAGCGCCTCGGCCGATCAGGCGCTGCTTCGTCCTCGCATGTAGCGGCGTTCGGGTTTGTAGCGCAGCCAATGGCGCAGGCGCACGGCCAGCGCGCGCATCCGGTTGGGGAGCATCAGGGGTTTTTCCGTCGCGGTTCAGAAGCACCGGTCGCGCATTTCGCCACCGGACCGCGGCAGTATCAGGGCGGATTCTTGCCAAAGCCTTGGCGCGGGGCCACCGCGCCGAAACAAGCCGGCTTCAGCTGTCCAGGCGAATGCCCAATTCACGAATCAGGGCGCGCCACTGGGTGTTCTCGGCGGCGACGAAGGCGGTGAACTCGGCCGGGCTCATCACCGGGCTTTCAATGCCGAGGTCGCGGAAGCGAGCCTGGATGTCGGGCTGCGCCACCGCCGCGCGCAGCGCCTCATTTAGCGTGGCCACCAGGGGCGCGGGGGTGGCGGCGGGTACGCTCATGCCCTGCCAGCCATAGGCCACGGCATTGGCGTGGCCCAATTCGCGCAGCGTGGGCACATTGGGCGCCCGCGGGCTGCGCGCTTCCGAGAAGCAGGCCAGCGCCTTGACCCGGCCATCGGCGATGAAGGGCGTGCCGGTGGCGCAGTCGATCACCACGCTTTCCACATTGCCGGCCAGCAGGTCCTGCATCGCCGCCGGGCCGCCGCGATAGGGCACATGGGTGGCTTCCAGCCCGGTGCGGCGCTTGACCATCTCCATGGCCAGGTGGTGCGGCGAGGCGACGGCGGGCGAGCCGTAATTCGGCGCCCGGGTCCTGGAGGCGCGGACCAGGGCGGCGAAATCGGCGGCGGGGTGCTCGGGCTTTACCACCAGGAACAGCGGGAAGCGGCCGATGAAGCCAATGCCGGCCAACTCGCGGTCCGGGTCCACCGGCAAGCGGGCGTAGAGCGCGGGGTTGTAGACCAGGATGCCGTTGTCGACGTGCAGCAGGGTGTAGCCATCGGCCGGGGCGCGGGCCACGGTTTCGGTTGCCAGCACGGCGCCGCCGCCGGGACGGTTTTCCACCACCACGGGCTGGCCGAACCGGCTGGAGAGATGCGCGGCGATGAGCCGGGCGAAGAGATCAGAAGCGCCGCCGGGCGGGTAGCCGACCACCCAACGAATCGGGTGGCTGGGGAAGCGCGGCTGGGCCTGCGCCAAGGGAACGGCCATGGCCGTGCCAAGGGCGCCCAGCGCCAGGGTCCTGCGGTTCAGCATGGTTCGGCTCCTCAACCCAATGCTTCGGCTATACCGCTACCAACCCAGCAAGGCTATCCACAGCGGCAGTGTCAGCGCGGCGGCGGCGTGTTCCAGCGTGGTGATGGCGGCCATCAGCGGTGCGTCTCCGCCCATGGCGCGGGCCATGACATAGCTGGTGGGTGCGGTGGGCAGGGCGGTGAACACCACGGCAATGGCCAGCGGCAGCGGTTCCAGCCCCAGGGCGGTGCCAATGGCCCAGGCCAGCGCCGGCATCAGCAACAGCTTGATGGCCCCGGTGGCCACTTGCAGCAGGGCGCGGGCGCGCAGCGTGGCAATCGACAGCGCCGCCCCCACGCTGAGCAGGCCGAGCGCCACCGAGGCCTGGCCCAACGTGCGGACCAGCGGCGAGATGCCATGCGGCAGGCCGCCCAGGGCCGAGACGACAAAGCCTACGACGCACCCCAGCAGCATGGGGTTGCGCACCACCTGGCCCAGCACCCGGCGCGGCGAGAAGCGGCGCCCGCCGCTGGTGGGGCCAACGGCGAAGGCCACGGTGGTAAGGGTTTGCGCCATGGGCACCATGAGGCCGGTGGCCACGGCGCTGAGCGCCAGGCCCTGCGGCCCGAACAGCGCCCCCACCACGGCAAAGCCCATGAGCTGGTTGAAGCGGATGCCGCCCATCAGCACCGAGGTCATGCTGGCATGGCTGGTGCGGGCCAGCTGCGCCAGGGCCAGGGCGGCCACCATGCAGAGCGGAATGACCAGCCAGATGACTGCCGCCAGCCGGCCCAGCGGCAATTCGGCCAGCTTCAGCGGGGCAATGGAGGAAACCAGCAGGCAGGGCAGCAGCACCCAGAACACCAGCTTTTCAATGCCGGCCCAGACCGCATCCTCGGTGATCAGCCGGCGTTTGAGAAAAGCGCCAAGAGCGATCAACCCGAAGGCGGGCAGAAACCCGTCAAGATATCCGTTCATGCGGGTTCAGGCGCCAGGCCGGCGGCGGGGCTGGGCGGTGGCGGCGGCTGGGGTGGCGCGGCTGGCAGCGGCGGCGCTGAGTTGGGCAAGACAGGCGCCTTCGGTGCGGCTGGTGGTGCCGCTGGCGCGGGCGCTGGCATGGGCCACGCGCAACCCACCGCCCTGGCGATAGAGAATGAGGTCCAGGGCGCAATCCTGCCCGGCATAGAGCCAGATTTCGGCGCCACCTTCCGGCCGGCGCAGGTTGGGTTCACCCAGCCAGCGCAGCAGGGCATCGGGCGCGGCGCCCATCAGGTGGGCGGTGCTGCCGGGATGTGTGCCAGCGGGTTGGGCCGACAGGGCAACCAGCGGTGGGGAGGGCGCGTTGTTTGGCGGCGGCGGCGAGGACGCGGGTGGCGCCAGGGCGGCGCGGCTGGCCTGACTGCTGTTCAACATCTCAGCCAAGACCTCGGCCTCACCGGTGGGTGGCATGGCACAGCCCCCGGCGATCAACAGCCACATGAATCGGAGGCGCGGCCCCATCGCCCAGGCTCTCCGCAGGCCGCGGACGCTTCCCACGGAAGCGCCACGTCCTGGCATTTGATGTTGCAGCGGCGGGTTCACCCACCGCCCGGTGAGGCAGGCCTGTGCGGCCCGCCCCCGTAGTGGTTCAGCCGGTGATGAGCGGCGGGCGCGACACCGGCTGCGAGGGCAGCGCAGCGGCGGCGGCGTCGGTCAGCATTTCCATGCGGCCGGAAAGCTGGCCGCCTTCCTCCACCGAGAACTTGCGGCAGCGCACGGTGCCGGAAACCCGGCCGGTGGCGCGGATGACCAGGTTGCCGCGGGCGGTGATGGTGCCGTCGAACACGCCGGCGATGTCGGCATCCTCAACCTGCACTTCACCCTTGAACACGCCGGACTGGGCAATGGCCAGTTCGGCGGCCTGGATCATCTGGCTTTCGACATTGCCTTCCACCACCAGGCGCTCGGCATCGGCAACCGTGCCTTGCAGGCTGATGCCGCGGCCGACCACAAGGGTGCGGCGCTCAGCGGCTTCGGGCCGGGCGGCGGGGCGGGCGGGCATGCCCACCTGCGGCGCGCCCATCGGCGGGCGCGGCGGGGCCGCCATGCCGGGGCCGGCAGGCGGCATGGTCGGCTTGGGAGCCGTGGTGCTCATGGCAGACATTCCCTGGGGCGTCGTCAGCGTGGGTGGTACGAGTGGTCGTTGTGCGGAAGCCCCGGACTCGGTCGGCGAAACCGAGTTGGAACCCGGTTCGGAGGCCGAAGGCGAGGCCGGCTGATCGTCTTTCTTACGGCCGAAGATGGCCATGCTGTTCCCCCTCCACAGCGGTGCGGCGGCGGCGGCGGGGCAAGGCCCCCGGGGGGACTCCGCCTTCACACGTCGTGCCCTTCGGCTAACACGCTGGCCGACCGGGGCACAACACTCCGCGCCGCGCCTGGGCGGCTTATGGCTTGAATATTTCGTTATGCCCGGCCGGGATGCCGATGGTTACGCGCGCAACGCCCGGCGATGCAGCAAATGCGTCATGGCGGCGGCGCCCAGCACCGGCACCACAAGCCCCAGCAGTGGCACCAGGGAAAGCCCGGCCAGCACCGCGCCCAGGCCGAGGACCGCCAATTCGTGCCGGCGGCGCAGGGCGCGGGCGGCGGCAACATCCAGCCGGCGCTGGGCCACGCCTTCAAAGGTGCCATGCCCCAAAGCCACGGTGGCGATGCCGAAGAACACCACGGCGCCCAGCGGCGGCGCCAGGAACAGCAGCGGCAGGGCCAGCAGGTTCCACAGCAGCAGGCGCAGCCCCAGCCCCAGGCCAAACCCGGCCTGGGCCAGTAGCGAGGCTCCGCGCGCCGGGGGCAGGTTGGGGTAGTGGCGGCGCTCCACCGCCTCGGCCACCGGGTCCAGGAACATGCCGATCAGGCCGAGCATGACCGGCAGATAGGCCCAGATGGCCAGGGCCAGCACCAGCACACCGGCCAGGGCGGCGGCCAGCCGGCCCAGCCAGCTTTCCCCCACCAGCCAATGCTCCACCACAAAGCCGGCGCCCCAGGCCAGGCCCCAGAAGGCCAGCGCCGCCAGCACCCCGGCCTTCAGCAGGGGCGCGAGGAAGGCAGGGTCGGTCATCTGGCGCAGGGCGAGCAGCAGGGGGGTCATGGCGGCTCCGGTTGCTGGAAAGGCGGCCTGGGGCTATCCCGCCGCGCGAGACTTCGCAAGGAAAGCCCCGATGACCAGCACTGGCCCCTCTCCCAGCCTTGATATCCTTGGCATCGGCAACGCCATTGTGGACGTGCTGGCCCGCGCCGAGGACAGCTTTCTGGCCAGCCATGGCATGGCCAAGGGCGGCATGGCGCTGATCGACGCGGCGCAGGCCGAGGCGATTTACGGCGTGATGGGGCCGGGGGTGGAAAGCTCGGGCGGTTCGGCCGGCAATACCTGCGCCGTGGCCGCCGCGCTGGGCGCCCGGGTGGGCTTTCTCGGCAAGGTGGCGGATGACGGGCTGGGCCAGGTGTTCGGGCATGACATCCGTGCCGCCGGCGTGGCCTTCCCCACCCCGCCGCTGCCGGCCGCCAAGGCGCCCACCGCGCGCTGCCTGATTCTGGTTTCGCCCGACGGCCAGCGGACGATGAACACCTTCCTCGGCGCCTGCGTGCATTTCAGCGAGGCCGACCTGGACGCCGCCGCCATCGCCAGCGCCAAGGTGACCTATCTGGAAGGCTACCTGTTCGACCCGCCGGCCGCGGTAAGCGCCTTTTATGCCGCCAGCCGCCTGGCGCATGCCGCCGGCCGCCTGGTGGCGATCAGCCTTTCCGATGCCTTCTGCGTGCATCGGCACCGCGAGGCGTTCCGGCGCTTTGTGCGCGAGGAGGCGGACATCGTCTTCGCCAATGAGACCGAGTTGCTGGCCCTGTACGAGACCGAGGATTACGCGGCGGCGGTGGAGGCGGTGCGCGGCGAGGTGAAGCTGGCCTGCCTGACCCGCAGCGAGCATGGCAGCACCATTGTGAGCGGCGCCGAGACGGTGCAGGTGGCGGCGGTGCCGACCCAGGTGGTGGACACCACCGGGGCTGGCGATGCCTATGCGGCCGGCTTTCTGGCGGCCTATACCAAGGGGCTTTCCTTGGCCGAGGCCGGGCGCTGGGGCGCCGTGGCGGCGGCCGAGGTGATCAGCCATTTCGGCGCCCGGCCGCAGGCCGACCTGAAGGCGCTGGTGGCCAACCGGGGATGATGCCGATGTTCCGCCGTAGCCTGCCCTTGCTGCTCCTCGCCATGCCGGCCGCCGCCCAGGCGCCGGAAAAGGCCGCCGACCTGGCCGATGCCATGGAGATGGACAACGCCCTGCAATATCTGCGGACCGCCCTGGGCGAGATGCGGGCCAATCGGCTGGGCCAGGCCATTGAGTTGCTGGAGCGGGCCGAGTCGCGGCTGTTGACCCGGGCAACCGGGAATATGGGCCGGCCAGTGCAGGGTGGGCCGGTGGCCGATATCGCCACCGCCCGGCGTGCCCTGGGCCAGCGCGACGTGGCCAGCGCCCAGGCGCTGACCCAGAAGGCGCTGGAGGCGCTGCAACGCCGCCGGCAGGAGCGTGTGCCCGGGAAATAGCCATCCCCGGCGAGCCATGCGCCCAGGGCTTCGCTGAACCTTCATACTGGGCGCTCGCTTTTCCCAGCGGCTGCCATTATGTGTGCGCCGCACAACAAGCCGCCTTCCCGTTTCCCCGGTTCACTGGTCTCCAAGTGCGAGGCCGGCGTGCCGGGCGTTGCGTGTTCGGGGTGGCACCAAGGATACCCCTAATGGAACTCCGCAACGTCGCCATCATCGCGCACGTCGACCATGGCAAGACTACCCTGGTGGACAACCTGCTGAAGCAGGCCGGTGCCTTCCGGGCCAATCAGCAGGTTGCTGAACGCGCCATGGACCGCAACGACCTGGAACGCGAGCGTGGCATCACCATTCTTGCCAAGTCCACCGCCGTTGAGTGGAAGGGCGTGAAGATCAACATCGTTGACACCCCTGGCCACGCCGATTTCGGCGGTGAGGTCGAGCGCATCCTCAGCATGGTCGACGGCGCCATTGTGCTGTGCGACGCCGCCGAAGGCCCGCTGCCGCAGACCAAGTTCGTGCTGACCAAGGCGCTGGCCCGCGGCATCAAGCCGATTGTGGTCATCAACAAGGTTGACCGCGCCGACGCCCGCCCGGACGAAGTTCACAACGAGGTGTTCGACCTGTTCGCCGCCCTCGGCGCTTCGGATGAGCAGTTGGACTTCCCGACCATGTTTGCTTCGGGCCGTCAGGGCTGGGCCGATATGGAACTGGAAGGCGCGCGGCATGACCTGGCGCCGATGTTCGACCTCATCCTCAGCCATGTGCCGCCGCCGAAGGTGGACCTGGAAAAGCCCTTCGCGATGAATGCCAGCATCCTGGAAGCCGACAACTTCCTGGGCCGCATTCTGACCGGCCGTGTTGAGCAGGGCGTGGCCCGGGTGAACATGCCGGTGAAGGTGCTGCGCCAGGATGGCAGCCAGGTGGAAGTGGGCCGGCTGACCAAGCTGATGACCTTCAGCGGCCTGGACCGGGTGCCGGTGGACGAAGTGCAGGCGGGCGACATCATCGCCATTGCCGGGCTTTCCGACGCAACGATCCCGGACACCATCTGCTCCCCTGAAGTGATGGAGCCGCTGCCGGCCATTCCGGTGGACCCGCCGACCCTGGCGATGACCTTCCGCATCAATGACG
>CANFIE010000149.1 GCA_947446625.1 Acetobacteraceae bacterium
ACACTTCGCTGTTGCAGCCCCGCAGATAAGCCTCCAGCGCGGCGCGATTCTCAATATCGATGAATTCGTCGGCGTCGATGAAGAACACCCAGTCCGCACCCTCAGCAAAAGCCTGCCGAGACAGCCGGTTCATCAGGGCGCCCTGGTATTTCTCCTGCCGATTGACCGGGTAGACAGCAGTCTCCAACCCCGGCGCCTGAAACCCCCGGACAAGGGCATCGGTCCCATCGGTGGATTGGATGTCTGCGATGTGAATTTTGTCAAAGAGTTCAGCGCACTGGGCCAGGAAGGCGCCGATGATGTCGGATTCGTTGCGCAACATGGCGACGGCATGAATATTCATCGCTCGTACCACGGGCGTGGGGGAGCCTGACGGGTTTTCGCCGCGCGATGTATTCATCAAACTGAACCCCCTGAAAGCCTATACAATCCACGCTGGCGCCCCTGTAAACGGTTGGTACGACAAGTGCAATGTCGCCACCAGGAATCGCCGCGGTACCCTCAGCGGCGGCGCAGCAACTTGAGCAGTCGCCGGAAAGGAGCTGTCAGGCGCCATGAGGAGGAGGCATACAAAGCGTCCAGCGTTGCCCGTAGATGCGCCATCTCTGCCCGTGTCCGTTCCAGCACTTCCGGCAAATCAGCGGTGATACCCCTGGCAATATAGTCCTCGATGGTCCGGCCATCGAAATGCAGCAGATGGTCGGTATCAATATAGACGCTGTCGGGCAGTGCCCGCCCCGGCTGGTCGCTGGCCAGGGCAACGATGTATTTGGCGCGGGCCATGCCAGGGGAGGTTTCGAAAAATCCCTCGCCCCGGCGCTCGAAGCAAAATGGTGTCGCGCCACCAGCGGTGCCGACCAAGGCCGAACCCAACATGATCCGCTGGCCCTGGCTGCTGACCGAGGTGAAATGGCGCTGCAGCAGGGCCAGGAACTCGGCGGTGGTGAGTTCCAACTTGTGATAGGGGTTCGGCGGCGCGGTCGCGGGTGAATAAGTGTCGCGGTCGGGGGTGCTGATCAACAATAGCCCATTCGGCCGCAGCACCCGCTTGATTTCCCGCAGAAACACGTCGTGTTCCGTGAAATGCTCAAGCGTTTCGAAAGAAACCACCATGTCCACGCTGGCATCCGGCAGAGGCAGCGCCAAGGCGCTGGCCTGCTCGTAGCGCAGCCCTTCGGCGGTGTAGGATGCCTGGGCATGGGCCACCGCGGTCGCCGAGACATCAAGCCCCACCACGCTGCGCGCGGTCTGCATCATCAGCGCGGAACCATAGCCCTCGCCGCAGGCAACATCGAGAACATCGCAGCCCCGCACCAACTCGCGTGCCAGCAGGTAGCGGTGCCAATGCTCAATCGCGGTTTGCCCACCGAAGTCGGAGGTCATCCGCTCGCCGTTGAACGCCAGGGCCTGCTGTGGCTGCGGCTTCGCAATGATCTCGCCCAAAGGAACCTTCATCTTGCTGAATCTTAGAGCAAGTTATGTGATACAGGAGCAGGGCGAAGGCAAGCCCATTCCCCGAATGGTGGCCCCGGTTGCCTCGCCAGATCAACCAAATCGGGGCACGGAAAGCGACACTCCTTGCGCGGATTACATTAGTGTTGTCACAACATTATTTGTTACTGTTGTTGGGTGTATTGGTCGCGCCGGTATTGTCAGGCCTCGCAGAGATGCCGTTTCCTGTGTTTTGCCGCATCAAACCCGCCGCGCCGCGCCGCAGCGCTGTGCCCCGCAAGCGGGGCTTCGACTTCTGGCCCTGGCTGGCGCATATCACCCGCTGTCATCCGCATGAAGCAGCCTGGCCGCGGCCTGTCCGCGAAAGGGCGTTTACCGGTCAAGGTCTGGGCCAAGGAATAAATCGATGAAGGGCATTATCCTCGCTGGCGGTTCTGGCAGCCGGCTGCACCCCATGACGCTGGCGGCCAGCAAGCAGCTGCTGCCGGTGTACGACAAGCCGATGATCTACTATCCGCTCGGCACGCTGATGCTGGCGGGCATCCGCGACATCCTGATCATCACCACCCCGACCGACATGCCCGCCTTCCAGCGCCTGCTGGGTGATGGCAGCAATTTCGGCATCCGCCTGTCCTATGCCGAACAACCTTCGCCCGATGGCCTGGCGCAGGCCTTCCTCATCGGCGCAGACTGGCTGGGCGGCGAAGCCTGCGCGCTCGCGCTCGGTGACAACATCATCTACGGCGAAGGCCTGTCGGACCGCCTGATGAATGCCGCCCGCCGCACCGAACAGGGTGAGGCCACCGTCTTCGGCTATCGCGTCGCTGATCCGGAACGCTACGGGGTGGCCGAATTCGACGCCGATGGCACCGTCATCTCGCTGGAGGAAAAGCCGTTGCAGCCGCGCTCCGACTGGGCGGTGATCGGGGTTTACTTCTACGACAAGCGGGTCACGGAAATGGCCCGGCGGGTCACCCCCTCGGCCCGGGGTGAATTGGAGATCACCGATCTCAACCGGCTGTACATGCAGGACAGGTCGCTGCGCGCCGAGCAACTCGGCCGCGGCTGTGCCTGGCTGGATGCCGGCACGCCCGGCAGCCTGTTGCAGGCGGGAACCTTCGTGCAGACGGTGCAGGAACGCCAGGGCCTGCAGGTTGGCTGCCCCGAGGAGATTGCCTTTCGGCGCGGCTTCCTCTCGGCCGCCGAGTTGCGCCAGCGCGGCGAAGCGCTCGGCAAGACCGCCTATGGCCAATACCTGGTGGAACTGGCCAAGACCGGGGGCGCATGACGGGCACGCGGCAGGCCATGGCGGAATATCGGCTGACCGAGGTGGGCAGCAACCCGCCGAGCATGGCGCGCGCCATGCATGGGCTGGCGGCACGATCACCCTTCAGCTTTCTGCGGCGGGGCCTGGAGGTGGCCAGCGAGCTGGCCTGGTGCGAGTTGCAGGACCGGCTGATGCCGCTGCGGGGTGGCCTCAGCCGGGTTGAAGCCGGCCATGCCGCCCGGCAAGGCAATTCGCTGGCGCTCTACCTGCATTGGTCGCCCGATGGCCGGGTCTCCGCCATGGTGCTGCGCCAGTTGGCCCTGTGGCGAGACTGCGGGTTCGATGTGGTGTTCGTCAGCAATGCCGCCCCGCCGCCGCCGGATTGGGCGGCCGTGGCCGACCATACGGTGCTGCGGCTGCAACGCGCCAATGTGGGGCGGGACTTTGGCGCCTGGCGCGACGCCGCTGCCGAGGCGCTGCGCCACCTGCCCGAGCCCACCGAGTTGCTGCTGGCCAATGACAGCGTGCTGGGCCCCTTCCTGCCGCTGGCCCCGCTGGTGGCCTGCTGGCGCAGCGGCGGGGACGGCCTGTTTGGCATGACGGAAAGCCTGGGCGGCGGTGCGCATCTGCAATCCTATGCGCTGCTGGCCCGGGGTGCCGGGCCGGTGGCCACCATGCTGGCGCATCTGCGGGCGTTTCGCGACCACCGCAGCAAATGGCGCGTGGTGCAAAGCGGAGAACTGGGCCTGACCCGCCGCATGCTGGCCGCGGGCCATCGCTGTGCCGCGCTGTTCGGCTACCCCGCCCTGTGCGCCCTGGTGGACCCCGCCACCCGCCAGTCACTCGGCCCGCGCTTTGCCGAAGCCGCGGCGCTGGGGCGCTATCCGCTGAACCCCACCCACCACCTGTGGCGGGTGCTGGTGGAGCGCATGGGCTTTCCCTACCTGAAGACCGAGTTGGTGCGCCGCAATCCCGGGCGGCTGCCCGGCGTGACCGAATGGCCCAGCCTGGTGCCAGCCACCGAGGCGACGCTGATCCGTGAGCACCTCTCCATTATGGCCGGCGCCAGGCTTCAGCCCGCACCGGGCTGAAGGCGCCACCTGTGGGCCATTTTGCCGCCCACCCGGTTTGGGTTAACACCGCGTTGTGAAGCATCGGGGCGCCAGCATGACCGGATTGGACCTTTGGCTGGCCGAAGCGCAGGGCCTGCTGGCCGCCACCCGCCAGGCGGGACTGGACGCCACCATGGTCCAGGTGGTGGAGGTCATCAGCACCGCCCTTGGCGCCAATCGCCCGCTGCTGGTCTGCGGCAATGGCGGCTCGGCGGCCGATGCCGAGCATATCGTGGGCGAACTGGTTGGCCGCTTCCTGAAGGAGCGCCGGGCGCTGAAGGCTATCGCGCTCACCGCACCCTCGGCGGTGCTGACCGCCTGGGCCAATGACTATAATTACGAAACGGTCTTCGCCCGCCAGGTGGAAGCCTATGCCGAACCCGGCGGCGTGCTGCTCGGCCTCTCCACCTCGGGCAACTCCAAAAACGTGGTTCTGGCGCTGGAGGCGGCGCGGGCGCGGGGCATGGTCACCATCGGCCTTACCGGCCAGGGCGGCGGCCGCATGGCGGCGCTGTGCGACCATCTGCTGGCCGTGCCCAGCCAGGTGACCTACGAAGTGCAGCAGGTGCATCTGTGCCTGTACCACTACCTCTGCGCCGCGGTGGAAGCCCGGCTGGCCGATGGCTGAAGCCCAGGCCCCACGCCGCGCTGCCTTCCTCGACCGCGATGGCGTGCTGATCGAGGATGACGGCTACCCGCACGACCCTGCTTTGGTGCGCTGGGTGCCCGGCGCGGCGGCGGCGCTGCGGGCGCTGAACCAGGCCGGCTACTGGGTCTTCGTGGTCACCAACCAGTCCGGCGTGGCCCGAGGCCTTTACCCCGAAGCCGCGGTGCCCGCCCTGCATGGCTGGATGAACGCGCAACTGGCCGCCCAGGGTGCGCATATCGACGCGTTTGAATATTGCCCGCACCACCCCGAGGCGCCGCTGCCGGCGTTTCGCCAGGCCTGCGCCTGCCGCAAGCCTGCCCCTGGCATGCTGTTGAAACTGTTGCAAAGCTGGCCGGTCCTCCGCGCCGGCAGCTTCATGGTGGGCGACCGCGAGTCCGACATGGCCGCCGCCGCCGCCGCCGGCCTGCCGGGGCATCTGTTCCCCGGTGGCGCGCTGGATGGCTTCCTGCTGCCCTTGCTGGCGGCACAAAAGCGCTGAATCCGCGCTGCCGGCGCTTCAACCGGCGGCCCGCAGGCTTTAGGAAGCGAAGCATGACCCGCTCCGCTCGAATCCTCGTCGTTGGCGACGTGATGCTGGACCGCTACCTGCTGGGCGAGGTGACGCGCATTTCGCCCGAAGCCCCGGTGCCGGTGCTGCGCACGGTGCGTGAGGAAACCCGCCCCGGTGGTGCCGCCAATGTGGCCGCCAATGTTGCCGCCATGGGGGCGCATTGCACCCTGCTGGGCGTGGTGGGCGCCGATGCTGCGGCCGATGAAGTGGTGCGGCTGGTGGCCGCCCATGGCGTGCAGGCCGCCCTGGTTGCCGACCCCGCCCAGGCCACCACGCAGAAAACCCGGCTGGTGGCCGGCACTCAGCAGATTGTGCGGTTTGATACCGATGCCACGGTCAGCGACCTGGCCCGCGCCGAACTCCTGGCCCGCTACACCGCCGCCCTGGCCGAAGCCGACCTCGTCATCCTCTCGGACTACGCCAAGGGCAGCCTGACCGAGGTGGCCGCCTTCATCGCCGCCGCCAATGCCGCCGGCGTGCGCACCCTGGTGGACCCGAAGCAGACCGACCCTGCGCGCTATGCCGGCGCCTTTTTACTGAAGCCGAATCGGCGCGAATTCGAACTGCTGTTCGGCACCGGGGCGGATATCGCCGGTCGTGCCGCCGCCGCCCTGGCGCAGCACCATATCGGCCACCTGGTGGTCACGCTCGGCGCCGATGGCATGTTGCTGGCCAGCGCCGATGGCACCAGCGCCCAGGTGCCGACCGAGGCGCAGGAAGTGTTCGACGTTTCCGGCGCCGGAGACACCGTCATCGCCGCCCTGGCCCTGGCCATTGCCGGTGGTGCAACCGTGGCCGAGGCCGTGACCAGTGCCAACCTGGCCGCCAGCATCGCGGTCTCCCATGCCGGCACCTATGTGGTCACGGCGCGGGACATGGCCGCCCGGCTGGCCCGTGGTGCCGAGCCCACCAAGGTGATGGCCGAGGCCGCGCTGCTGCCGCTGCTGGAAGCCGCCCGCCGCCGGGGCCGTAAAATCGTCTTCACCAATGGCTGCTTCGACATTCTCCACCCCGGCCATGTCCGCATGCTGGCCGCCTGCCGCCGACTGGGCGACGTGCTGGTGCTGGGGCTGAACGAGGATGCCTCGGTCAGCCGCCAGAAGGGGCCAAGCCGGCCGATCAACCGCTTCGAGGACCGCGCCGAGGTGTTGGCCGGGCTGGCATCGGTGGACTACGTGGTGGGCTTCGGTGAGGACACGCCGGCCCGGTTGATCGAGGCGGTGCAGCCCGATGTGCTGGCCAAGGGCGGCGACTACAGCGCCGAAAGCGCTAGCGGCCCTAACGCCATTGTGGGCGCTGATTTCGTCCGCGCCCGGGGTGGCCAGGTGGTGGCGGTCAACTTCCACCAGGGCTATTCCAGCACCCGAATTATCGAAGCCAGCCGCAACGCAAACACGACTGAAACGTTGTCAGCCTAGAGTCAGTTTCTTAAACGATAAGACTGGGGTGCGAGCAGTTTGGCCGGTAGCGGCCTCGCCCCAACGTGCCAACGCCGCGCAGTGGACAAGTGACATAACGATGATTGCCGAAGCCGACGACCTGGCCGCCCTGGGCTGCCTGCCCGCGCAGAGCACCGCGGCCACGCTGCCGCTGCACGCCACCACGCCTGCCGGCCTGCCGGCGCTGTTGGCCAGCCTGCCGCCGGCTGTCGCGGCTTATGCCAAGGCGCTGGGCTTTGCCGGCAAGGCGCAGGAATTGCTGCTGCTGCCGGGCGAATCGGGCCTGGTTGGTGCCGTGCTTGGCCTTGGCGCCGCCACACCCACCCCGTTCAGCTTCGGTGGCCTGGCCTTCCGGCTGCCCGCCGGCACCGCCTGGCGGCTGGAGATTCCCGCCGCCCAGCATGCCGATGCGGTGCTGGGCTGGTGCCTGGGCGCCTATCGGTACCGCCAGTTCAAGGCGCCAGAGCGTGAACCCGCCCAATTGCAGGTGCCGGCCGGTTGCGCCACCGCCCTGGCCACCGCCCGCGCCATGTGGCGGGCCCGCGACCTCATCAACGCCCCCGCCAACCTGCTGGGCCCGGCCGAACTGGCCGAGGCGGTGCTGGCGCTGGGCACCCGGCACGGCGCCCGCACCCAGGTGATTGAAGGCGCGGCGCTGCGCGAGGGGTTCCCCGCCGTGCAGGCCGTGGGCCAGGGCAGCCCGCGCGCCCCGCGCGTGGCGGTGCTGGAATGGGCCGCACCCGGTACCCCGTCCGACGCCCCCCTGGTGGCACTGTGCGGCAAGGGCGTGTGCTTCGACACCGGCGGGCTGGACCTCAAGCCTTCGGCCGCCATGCTGCGGATGAAGAAGGACATGGGCGGCGCCGCCGTGGCGCTGGGCCTGGCCGAGCTGCTGATGCGCGGCGCGGCGCCGATTCGCCTGCTGCTGCTGGTGGGCGCGGTGGAGAACAGTGTCTCGGGCTATTCGTTCCGCCCCATGGATGTGATTCGCACCCGTGCCGGGCTGAGCGTTGAGATTGGCAACACCGATGCCGAGGGCCGCTTGGTTCTGGCGGACCTGTTGGCCTATGCGGGCGAGCAACAACCGGCGTTGTTGTTGAACTTCGCGACGCTCACCGGCGCTGCCAGAGTGGCGCTTGGCCCTGATCTTCCGGCGTTATTTACAAATAATGATCATTTCGCAGAACTTGTGATCGAATCGGGCAAAAATTGCGACGATCCTCTGTGGCGTTTGCCGTTGCACGAGCCGTATAACGCGTGGCTAGAGAGTCCTGTGGCAAACCTCAACAATGTCGCAAGCAAGCCAATGGCAGGCGCCATAACCGCCGCTCTTTTCTTGCGGCGATTTGTTCCGCAGGGCGCTCGATGGGCGCATGTCGACCTCTACGGCTGGAACGATTCAACCCGTCCCGGCCGGCCAGAAGGCGGCGAAGCCCAGGTAATTCGGGGTATGGCGGCGGCGGTCAACGCCCTGTTCGCATCCCCCGGAATGTAACCGCAGGCGGATGGCGGTTACTATTTGTTTATCCGCAGGTGATTGAACTGACTCGATGAGTGCTTAGTTACAACTTGTCCATTCCTGCAGCGGTTTAGAGTCGCCGTCAGCAGGAGTGGACGTTCCGGGCCCATCCTGGGCAAGGGGATAGGAACCATGGCAGTGCAGAGCAACCCCGACCAGTTGGTCGGCATTCTTCGTGACACCGTTGTCGCGCTGGTTCGGCGCGACGGCCCCGACCTGTCGGCCCGCCAGCTTGGCGTGTTCCTGACGGTCTACCTCACCGAAGGTCCGCACACCGTGCGCGGCCTGGCGGCCGAGCTCAACGTCTCCAAGCCCGCCATTACCCGTGCGCTGGACCGGTTGGGCGAACTGGACCTGGCCCGCCGCAAGGTGGACCCGATGGACCGCCGCAGCATTCTGGTGCAGCGCACGCTGAAGGGCACCGCCTTCCTGCGTGACATGCGCCAGATCATGGCTGAGGCCGAGCAGATCCCGCGCGAAATGCCGGTGACCACCGACGTGGCCAATGGCGATACCGCCCCGGCCGCCGTCCGCAAGGCTGGTTGATTGAATTTTCCGCCGGACTAGAGCAATATCCGTTCTGATGGAATCATCAGAACGGATTTCTTGCTCTAGTTTCAAATGGTTATAG
>CANFIE010000150.1 GCA_947446625.1 Acetobacteraceae bacterium
CGAACCCACGGTGGGGCTGGATGCCGCGAGCGTGGCCCTTCTGGGCACGCTGCTGGCCCGCCACCGTGCCGCCGGCGGCATGGTGCTGGCCGCCACCCACCTGCCGCTGCCCCTGCCCGAGTCGCGGGAGTTGCGGCTGTGAGGCCCTTCCTCGCCCTGCTGGGCCGCGAACTGCATCTGGCCCTGCGCCACCCCGCCGATTCGCTGGCAGCGGTGATGTTCTTCGTCCTGGTCGCCGCGCTGTTTCCCTTCGGCGTCGGGCCGGAACCCCAGGCCCTGGCCCGGCTCGCTCCCGGCGCCCTGCTCGCCGCCGCCCTGCTCGCCGCCCTGCTGCCGCTCGACCGGCTGTTCGGCGCCGATGCCGAGGACGGCACGCTCGACCAACTTTTGCTGTCCGGCCTTGGCCCCTCGGCGGTGTGTGCCGCCAAGGCGCTGGCGCATTGGCTCACCACCGGCCTGCCGCTCATGCTGGCCACGCCCATCGCCGCCACCATGCTCAACCTGCCCACCGAAGCCTGGGGCGTGGCGGTGCTGGCGCTGGGCCTGGCCACCGGCTTCCTGTCGCTGCTCGGCACGGCGGGCGCGGCGCTCACCCTCGGCGCCCGGCGCGGCGGCGTGCTGCTGCCCCTGCTGGTGCTGCCGCTCGCCATCCCTGCGGTCATCTTCGGCGCAGCGGGTATCGAGGCCGCCGCCGCCGACCTTGAAGCCCGTCCCTACCTCATGCTGCTCGGCGCCCTGCTGGCCGCCGCCCTGCCCCTGGCCCCACTGGCCGCTGGTGCCGCACTCAGGGGGGAGTAGCGACCTGAGCGAAATGCCAAGCAGGTCCAAATCTCACAAAATTGTGCAGGGACAACGCCTATTCTGTTTACACTTTGAATAGTATCATTTTTCATTACATTTTGCAGAAAAAGGAATCCTGCATGCTCCGCCGTCTCGTTCTCGCCCTCCCGCTGCTGGCCGCCAGCGCCCTGGCCCCGGCCTATGCTCAGGGCTGCGACACCCGCTTTGAATTCTTCAACCGTTCCAGCCGCACGGTGATGGAGTTCTACTTCGACTCCTCCCGCAACCCGAACTGGACGCGCGACGAACTGGGCGACGGCGTGCTCGCGCCCGGCCGGGGCCGCCGCTTCACCGCCGCCAACACCGGCATGTATGACTTCAAGGCGGTGCTGGAAGGCGGCCGCAGCGTGGAGCTGCGCCAGGTCAACATCTGCGCCATCACCCGCGTTACGCTGACCGACAGCGGCCTGCGCGCCGAATAAGCCAAGCCTAGAGCAATATCCGTTCTGATGGAATCATCAGAACGGATTTCTTGCTCTCGTTTCAAATGGTTATAGAGCACGAAATGCGCCCGTCAGGGCGCATAGTGCTCTAAGCGGCCAGCATGGACGGCGCGGCTACCCTGCCGCGCCGTTTTCGCGACCTGGCCTTGGCGTCACTCGCCGCGGCGCGGCCGCGCCAATATCTGCGCTATCGCCTGCGGCACCGTCAGCGCGCCCGCCAGCAGCGCAGCCACGGCGGAGCAAATCGGCAACTCCACCCCCGCCTGCGCCGCCCGCGCCAGCAGCGCCGGCGCCGTCGCCACGCCCTCGGTCACGCCGGCCCGCCCGGCCAGTACCTCGGCAACGCTCTGCCCCCGGCCCAGCGCCATGCCCAATGAGGTATTGCGCGAACCCGGCCCCGTTGCCGTCAGCAGCAAATCCCCCAGGCCGGAAAGCCCCGCCGTCGTCTCCGCCCGGCCGCCCAGCGCCAGGGTCAGCCGCGCCAGTTCAGCAACACCACGGGTAATCAGCGCGGCCCGGGCATTCTCCCCCAGCCCCGCCCCGGTCACGATGCCGGCAGCGATGGCCAGCACATTCTTGGCAGCGCCGCCTACCTGCACACCCACCGGGTCCTCGCTGCCGTACAGCCGAAACGCCGGGGTCGCCAGCAGCGCATCCGCCGCCTCGCGCAGCCCGGCATCGGTGCTGGCCACCACGGCGGCGGCCGGCAGCCCCGCCGCCACCTCATGGGCAAAATTCGGCCCCGACAGCACCCCCAGCCGCGCTCCGGGGCGCAGCTCGGCGAGCACTTCCAGCGGCAGCTTCAGGCTGCCCTGCTCCACGCCCTTGGCGCATACCAGCACGGGCGGCAGCAAAGCGGGCAATGTGGCCAGCACGCCGCGAATATGCTGCGCCGGCACCACCAGCAGCAGCAGCGCCGCGCCTTCCAGCGCCGCCTCCAGCCGCGCCGTCACCCCCAGCTCTGGGGGGAGTGGCTGGCCCGGCAGGTAGCGCGCATTCACCCGGTCACGCACCATCGCCTCGGCCCGCTCGGCATCGCGCGCCCACAGCGTCACCCGCCCACCGGCCCGCACTGCCTGCAAGGCCAGCGCTGTGCCCCAGGCCCCGGCGCCCAGTACCGCCACCCTATTCATCGGCAATCCGCAGCATGGCGCTGCCTTCCCCGACTTCCCGGTTGCCCAGCCGGCGCAGCAGCGCCGCCAGCATCGCCCCGCCCTCAGCCTCGAATTGCCAGGGCGGGTTCACCACCAGCAGGCCGCAGCCATTCAGCCGGGTCGGGTCGGTCGGCTCGCGCAGCCACAACTCGGCGGCCACAATATCCCGCACGCCACTATCCTTCAGCGCGGCATGAAACGCTCGTACCGGCGCCCGATGCTTGATGGGGTACCAGCACGCCTGCACCGCCGCCCGAAACCGGTGGTTCACCAGCGCCACGCCGGCCGCCATTCGGTCGAACTCGCCTTCCTGCTCGAAGGGCGGGTCCACCAGCACCAGGCCGCGCTTTTCCGGAAACGGCGTCAGCGCGCGCAGCGCCTCCCAGGCGTCACGCAGATGCACCGCCACCTGCGCATCGCCGCGAAACCGCGCCCGCAGCAGCGCATGATCCTCGGGGTGCAACTCGCAAGCCAGCAAATGGTCGCCCGGCCGCAGCAGCGCCCGCACCAGCGCCGGAGAGCCTGGATACAGGGCCGGCGCCCCGGCCGCCCGCACCAGCGCCAGGTAGTCAGCCAGCGCCGGCTCCTCGGGCCCGTCCAGCAGCCGGCCAATGCCGCCCAGCCATTCCCCGGTACGCTGCGCCTCGGGCGCCGAAAGATCGTATTGCCCAATGCCGGCATGGGTATCCAACACCCGCAGCGGCGTGGCCTTGCGCTGCATGGCGCGCAGCAGCCACACCACCAGCGCGTGCTTCAGGCAGTCGGCGAAATTGCCGGCATGGAAGGCGTGGCGATAATTCACGCCGCCAGATGCACCACCTGGCCGTTGCGTGCCTCACCCGGCAGGCACAGCGCGGCAATGCCCGGCGCCACATCGCCCGGCTTCGGCAGCAGGTCGCGCTCCTCACCCGGCATGGCATTGGCGCGCAGCAGCGTGCCCACCGGCCCCGGCTCGGCGCAATTCACCCGCAGCGGCGTATGCGCCACCTCGGCGGCCCAAGCCTGCGCCAAATGCTGCTGCCCGGCCTTGCCAAAGCCGTACAGGCCCCAGAACGCCCCCGGCGCCTCGGCCACCTTGTCGGTCAGGAACACCGCCCGGCCGGCCGCTGCCGCCCGCAACGGCGGGTCGCAGGTGCGGATCAGCCGCCAGCACGCGGTCAGGTTCACCGCCACAGCCTCGGTCCAGTCGCGCGGCATGATGTGCGCCACCGGCGTCAGCTTCGCCAATACCCCGGCCGCATGCACCAGCACATCCAGCCGGCCGAAGCGCTGCACGATGCTCGGCCCCAGCTTGTCGATCTCGGCATCCTTGGCCAAATCCAGCGGCAACAGCGTGGCGGTACCGCCCACGGCGCGAATCGCGTCGTCGGTTTCCTCCAGCCCACCCTGGGTGCGGGCGGTGATCACGCAATGCGCCCCCAGCCGTGCCAACTCCACCGCCACCGCCGCGCCAATCCCGCGCGACGCACCCGTAACCAGGGCAACCGCCCCATCCAACGGCTTCATTGCGCGCTGTGCAGCAGGCTGAGTTGACGGTCGGCGCTCTCCAGCGAATCCGTCAGCGGAATCGCATAATCGCCAGTGAAGCAGGCATCGCAGAAGGCCGGCTTCGCCGCATCCCGCGCCGGCCGCCCCAGCGCCCGGTACAGCCCATCCAGCGAAATGAACGCCAGGCTGTCCACGCCAATGATCCGCGCCATCTCGGCCAGGTCGTGCTGCGCCGCCATCAACTTGCCGCGCTCGGGCGTATCAATGCCGTAGTAGCAACTATAGGTGGTCGGCGGCGACGAGATGCGCATATGCACCTCCTTCGCCCCGGCGGCGCGCACCATTTCCACAATCTTCTTGCTGGTGGTGCCGCGCACGATGGAATCATCCACCAGAATCACCCGCTTGCCCTCCAGCACCGCGCGATTGGCGCTGTGCTTCAGCTTCACGCCCAGGTTGCGGATCTGGTCGGTCGGCTCAATGAAGGTGCGGCCCACGTAGTGGTTGCGGATAATCCCCAGTTCAAAGGGAATCCCCGCCTCGGTCGCATAGCCCATGGCCGAGGGCACGCCGCTGTCGGGCACCGGCACCACCACATCGGCGGGCACATTGCTCTCGCGGGCCAACTCGGCGCCAATCCGCTTGCGCGTCTCGTACACCGGAATGCCTTCCATCACGGAATCCGGCCGGGCGAAGTAGATGTATTCGAAGATGCAGAACCGGCTGCCGGTGCGGCCAAACGGCTTGATGCTGCGCACGCCAGTGTCGTCGATGATGACGATCTCACCCGGTTCCACATCGCGCACAAAATCCGCCGAGACGATTTCCAGCGCGCAGGTCTCGCTCGCCAGCACCCAGCTATGCGCGCCATCCTCCGGCCCAATCCGGCCCAGCACCAGCGGCCGCACGCCGGAAGGATCACGCGCCCCCATCAGCGCCTTGTTGTGCAGCGCCACCAGGCTGTAGGCGCCCTGCACCCGGCGCAGCGCGTCAATCAACCGCTCCTCCACCGCCGAGTAGAGGCTGATCGCCATCAACTGAATGAACAGCTCGGAATCGGTGGTGCTCTGGAACAGGCTGCCGCGCTTCACCAGCTCGCGTTTCAGCACATTGGCATTGGTCAGGTTGCCGTTATGCGCCACGGCAAAGCCGCCGAACTCAAAATCGGCAAATAGCGGCTGCACATTGCGCAGCGCCGTCTCGCCGGTGGTGGCGTAGCGGTTATGGCCCACGGCGGCGCGGCCGGGCAGGCTGTCGATCACCTTCTTGTCGCTGAAGTTTTCCCCCACCAAGCCACGCGCCCGGTGCGAATGGAAAATCCCGGCCTGATCCAGCGCCACAATGCCGGCGGCTTCCTGCCCGCGGTGCTGCAGGGCATGCAGCCCCAACGCGGTCAGCGCCGCCGCGTCGGTCACGTTCCAAACACCGAAAACGCCACATTCCTCGTGGAATTTATCGTCATCCCACGGGTGCGTCGAAGCCTCAGACATGCCAGTTCCTCACGTGCGGTTGCGTGCCGGCGGACGCAACAAATCTTCCTGGCTGGGCCCCAGCCGCAAAGGGGGTATCAGTACCGAAGGTTGGAAGCGCGGCGGCAGCCTTGCCACCAACCAATCGGCCCCCTGCGCCACCAGCGGCAGGGAACGCGAATCTCTCACCGGGGCCGGCCAACGCTCCACCCCGGGCAACACCAAGCCAGCCACTACATAGGCAGCCACCAGCACAAAAGCACCCCGGGCCAGGCCGAATACCAGCCCCAGCGCCCGGTCGGTCCCACCCAGCACCGAATCCTGCACCCGCCGAGCAATGAAGCCGCTGGCCAGCTTCAGGATGATCAACACCACCAGGAAGCCCGCGCCCACCGCCAGCCCATCGGCCAGCCAGGGCGGGTCCATGCTGCCGAACAGCGGCACCACGCGCGGATGCAGCGCCAGCCCGGCCACGGCCGCGCCAATCCAGGCACCCACGCCGAGCACTTCCTCGACGAAGCCACGCAGATAGGCATAGCCCGCCGAAAGGACGAGGACCGCCAGGACGATGAGATCAACCCAGGTCATAGCCTGGCGGTATAGCGATGCGCCGGGGCTAAGTCACGCCATGGGTCGGGCGGGCAATGCTAAGCCGGGCGCAACCCGGCACGGGTAGCGGCCTGCCGGGTGCGATCCAACTCGGCGGTCAGGAAAGCCTGGAACCCCGCCGGCGTCTGCTCGCCCACCTCCGCCACTTCCGAGCCAACCTCGGCAAAGCGCCGCCGCGTCTCGGCCAGGGCCAGCACCCGGCCCAGGGCCTCGCCAAGCCGGGCCTGCACCCCGGCCGGCGGGTTGGCCGGCAGCACCAGCCCCAGGAAGGCCGCTTCGTAATAGCCCGGCACGCCCTGTTCCTCGGCGGTGGCAATATCCGGCGCCAGGGCGGAACGGCGCGGCGTGGCCAGCGCCAGAATCCGCGCCTGGCCATCGCGGTGCAGCGGCAGGCTGGTGCTGATCTCGGTAATCGCCGCGTCGATATTCCCCGCCACCAGGTTGGGGGCCATGGCGCCGCCGCTGCCAAAGGGAATGTGCTGCAATTGCAAGCCGGTGCGGGCGTTGAAGCTCTCCAGCGCCAGATGCGCCGTGCTGCCCACGCCCGAACTCCCCACGCTCACCGCCCCTGGCCGCGCCCGAGCATACTCCATGAAGCTCTTGAGGTCGGTAACCGGCAGGCCCTTCTTCACCACAATGGTCTGCGCCGTGCGGCAGGCCAGGCCGATGAAGGCGAAATCCTTCAGCGGGTCATAGCCCAGATTGGCCTGGATGGTCGGGTTGACCGAAAGCGGCCCATTGGAGCCAAGCATGAAGGTATAGCCATCGGCCCGCATCCGCGCCACGGCCAGCGCCCCCACCGAGCCACCCGCCCCGGCGCGATTCTCCACCACCACCGGCTGGCCCAGCGCATCACCCAGCGGGCCGGAGAGGATACGACTGGTCACATCGGCATTGCCGCCCGGCGCATAGGGGCAAATGAAGCGCAGCGGCCGATCAGGATAAGCCTGCGCCCGGGCAAGGCCAGGCGCGGCAAGCAGCGGCAGCGCCAATGCGGCGCGACGGGTGATGGTCATGGGCGTATCCTCCGGCGGTCTTGCCGGCAGAATACATCAAGCCGCCGGTTTGCGCTTCACCGTGCTTTCGGCGAACGGCGCCACCAGATCAGCCAAATGGCCAATCTCGGTCAGCTTGATCCCCGCCGCCGGCAAGGGCGCCCGGCCGCCCCGCGCCACCCGGCGCGGCAGCACGGCGGCGGCAAAGCCCAGCTTATGCGCCTCACGCAGCCGCGCCTCGGTCTGGCTCACCTGGCGCACCTCGCCCGAAAGCCCCACCTCGCCGAAATACACCGTGTTCGCCTCGGTTGGCCGGTCCGTCGCCGCACTGCACAGTGCCGCCGCCACCGCCAAATCCACCGCCGGCTCGTTCACCCGCAGCCCGCCGGCAATGTTCAGGTACACGTCGTTCTGCCCAAGCGTCATGCCACAACGGCTTTCCAGCACCGCCAGCAACATGGAAAGCCGCCCGCTATCCCACCCCACCACGCTACGCCTTGGCGACCCGCCGGAAGAAGGCGACAGCAGCGCCTGCACCTCCACCAGCACCGGCCGCGTCCCCTCAATCCCCGCGAACACCGCACTGCCAGAGATATTCCCCCGCCGCTCGGCCAGGAACAGCGCCGAGGGGTTCGGCACCTCCATCAGCCCGCGCTCGGTCATCTCGAACACGCCAATCTCGTCGGTGGCGCCAAAGCGGTTCTTCACTGCCCGCAGAATGCGGAACTGATGCCCCCGATCGCCTTCGAAATACAGCGTGGCATCCACCATGTGCTCCAGCACGCGCGGCCCGGCCAGCGTGCCTTCCTTGGTCACATGCCCCACCAGCACCACGGCAAAGCCCCGCGTCTTTGCCAGCCTTATCAACTCGGCCGCGCAGGCCCGCACCTGCGCCACGGTGCCCGGCGCGCTGTCCAGCGCATCCAGCCACACCGTCTGGATGGAATCGATCACCACCAGCGCCGCATCGGCCTCGTTTTCCAGGCTGGCGGCAATGTCGCGCAGCGCCGTGGCGGCGGCCAATTGCAGCGGCATCTTCTCCAGCCCCAGCCGCAGCGCGCGCAACCGCACCTGGGCAATGGCCTCCTCGCCCGAGATGTACAGCGCCTTCCGCCCGCTCTGCGCCACTTTGGCCGCCGCCTGCAGCAGAATAGTGGATTTACCTATCCCCGGGTCGCCACCCACCAAAATGGCACTGGCCGGCACCAACCCGCCGCCCAGCACCCGGTCCAGTTCGGCAATGCCGGTGGAAATGCGCGGCGGCGGCGTTGTCTCGCCTTCCAGCGCCACAAACTCCACCCGCCGCCCGCCACCGGCCTTGGCCGCCGGGCCAGGCCCGCGCACGGGGGCGGCAGCCTCCTCGGCCAGGCTGTTCCACTCGCCACAGGCATCGCAACGCCCCTGCCATTTCGGCGAGACATCCCCACAGCTTTGGCAAACGAAACGCGATTTCTCTTTGGCCATGTGGCCAGAACTAGCACAAAACCAGAACGAATTCCAAAGACTTTTTTTCCCGCGGCTTTGTCATTGATAGCGCGTCCGAATCATCGAGGCCGCATGTTCAATTTCTGGAAAGAGAGTGTTTTGACTAATTCCTATCATCTTTAGAATTTCTCTTATTTTC
>CANFIE010000151.1 GCA_947446625.1 Acetobacteraceae bacterium
GGGTTTCGCCACCCAGCACGCGGCTGGCCTTGCGCCCTGGCACGCGCCGTGCGAGCCTGCGCGAATATTGCGGGACGCTTGGCATGGTTGGTTCGGAAAATCCGGTGGCGCGGGCGCTGGCCGCCCCGGCGCGGTGGTGCGCCATTCTGGCCGGCTGGTGGCTGCTGGGCCTGGCGGTGCTGACGGTGGTGGAGATTCTCTGCCGCAAATTCTTCAGCATCTCGTTGCAGGGCGTGGATGAGATTGGCGCCTATACCCTGGCCATCTTCTCCACCCTGGGCTTTGCCTGGGCGCTGGTGCTGAAGGCGCATACCCGGGTGGACTTCATGCTGGGCCGCATGCCGGCCTGGCTGCGCGCGGTGCTGAACGCCACCGCCTATGCCCTGCTGGCCGCCATGGCCGTGTACGCCGCCTGGCGCGGCTGGCACGTGCTGGAGGAAAGCCTGGAATTCCAGAGCCACGCCAATTCCCCGCTGCAAACGCCGCTCTGGCTGCCGCAGTCGCTGTGGCTGGCCGGGCTGGTGATGTTCGCCCTGGCCGCCACCGCCATGGGGGCGCATGCCTGCTGGCTGCTGCTGGTGGACCGCGCCCGGCTCAACCGGCTGTACGGGCCGATGACGCTTGAGGAAGAAGTGGAGGCCGAGGCCGGCATTGTGCTGAAGACCGAGGGTGCCGCGCCATGATCGGCGTGGGAGAAGCCGCCATTGGCTTTGGCATTCTGGTGGCGCTGCTGTTCCTGGGGCTGCATGTGGCCACGGGCATGTTCATCGTGGCGGCGCTGGGGGCCTCGCTCTACCTCAGCCCGGCGCTGGTGGCGGCGTTGGGCACGCAGCTCTGGGCCTCGATGGAGGATTACGTCCTCCTCTCCATCCCGCTCTACATCCTGCTGGGTGAGATTCTGGTGCGCAGCGGCAGCACCGACAAGCTTTACCGCAGCCTGGCGGATTGGCTGAACATTCTGCCCGGCGGGCTGCTGCACACCAATATCGGCGCCTCGGCGATTTTCTCGGCGGTGTCGGGTTCCTCGGTGGCCACGGCGGCCACGGTGGCCACGGTGGCGCTGCCGGCCTTCCGCACCCGCAACTATGACGACCGCCTGGTGCTCGGCTCCATCGCCGCCGGCGCTTCGCTGGGCAACCTGATCCCGCCCGGCATTGCGCTGATTGTGTATGGCGCCATGACCAATACCTCGGTCGGGCAGCTTTACGCCGCGGCCGTGGTGCCGGGCGTGATCATGACGCTGCTGTTCATGGCCACCATTGTGATCATGGGCTGGATCAAGCCCAGTTGGACCCAGCAGAAGGAAACGCTGGACCCGCTGGCCATTCGCCTCCGCCGGCTGGTGGATTTGCTGCCGCCGCTGGTGATCTTCGGCATCATCATGGGCAGCATCTACAGCGGCTGGGCCACGGTGACGGAAAGCGCCGCGCTGGCCGTGGTGGCGGCGCTGCCCATTGCCGCGCTGTATGGCCGGCTGAACGTGAAGATGCTGCACGAGGCCTTCCTGGCCACGGCGTCATTGACCGCCATGAGCCTGCTGATCCTGGCCATGGCCTTCTACCTGAACTTCGTGCTGGGCCTGCTGGGCGTTACCCCGGCGCTGGGCGCCTTTGTCACCGGGCTGGGTGCCACGCAGGTGGAACTCATCCTGGTGCTCACCGTGTTCTACCTGCTGCTGGGCGTCTTCTTCGAGACGCTGCCGATGCTGGTGGGCACCGTGCCAGTGGTGTTCCCGGTCATCATGGCGGCGGGGATAGACCCCGTATGGTTCGGCGTGTTCATCGTGCTGATGTGCGAAATCTCGCTGATCTCGCCGCCCGTGGGCATGACGCTCTACGTCATTCAGGCGGTGCGACGGGAAGGCACCATCGCCCAGGTGTTCCAGGGTACCGTGCCCTTCTTCATCGCCATGGTGGTGATGACCGCGCTGCTGATTGCCTGGCCCGAAATGGCGCTGTGGCTGCCTCGCCTGACCTACAACTGAACCCCTACGGAGACCGAACAGATGCGATCGCTTCTTGCCGCCCTGGCGCTGACGCTGGGGCTGAATGCCGCCCCGGCCGAGGCGCAGCAATTGCCGCTGCGTGCCGTTGGGCATTTCAGCCAGAACACCAAGCAGATTGAGATCGAGCGCGCCTTCTACAACGCGCTGCCCGGCCGCACCGGGCTGAACCTCAACATCACCTTCAACCCCATGGACCAGATTGGCCTGCAGGCTGCTGACGCGCTGCGCCATTTGCGCACCGGGGCGTTTGACGTGATGGCCGTGCTGATCGGCCAGGTGGCGCGCGACGAACCCTTCTTCGACAGCATGGACCTGATTGGCGTTTCCACCACAGTGGCCGAGTTGGAAACCGCCGTGGCGGCGGGGCGCGAGGCGTTTGATCGGCGCCTGCAGGAACGCTTCAATGCCCGGGTGATGGCGCTGTGGCCGTTCGGCCCGCAGTACTTCTTCTGCAACGCCCCGGTGCGCAGCGTGGCCGACCTGCGCGGCCTGAAGGTGCGCAGCTACACGCCGAGCATGACGGCGCTGGTGCAGCATTTCGGCGCCATTCCTGTGACGCTGCAGTTCAGTGAAGTGTACCCGGCGCTGCAACGCGGCCTGGTCACCTGCGGCATTACCTCGGCGGTTTCGGCCTATGCCGGGAATTGGGGTGAGGTGATCACCCATGTACTGCCGCTGTCCCTGGCGGGCGGCGTGCAGGGGCATTTCATGTCCAATGCGGCGTGGAACCGCTTCAACCCGGCGCAGCAGGCGGCGCTGACGGCGGCCTTCCGCGACCTGGAAAAGCAGCTGTGGGATTTTGCCCGCGTGAGTGACACGGAATCACTGGACTGCCTGGCCGGCCGCCCGGCCTGCACGCAGCGGCGCTTCAACACCACCATCAGCGCCGTGCCGCCCACCGATGAGCCCAAGGTGCGCGAGGCGGTGACCAGCGTGGTGCTGCCCGCCTTCCGCGACCAGTGCAACCGCATTTGGGCGGAATGCGCCGGGGTGTGGAACCGCACCATCGGCCAGGCCCGGGGCTACAGCATTCAGTAAAACGGCTGCGCCTACTGCCTCACGCGGGTACTTCGCAGTGCAGGTAGTAGGCGCGACCTTCCCAATGCTCCCAGGTGGCGCGGACGATGAAGCCAGCGGCCTCGGCCATGGCCGCCAGGGTTTCAACGGTGAACAGCCACCACCAGGGCCCGTATTGTGCCGTGCCCTCGGCGTTGAACCAGCCGCTGCCATCCTCAAAATTGATCTTGGTGGCAACCAGGCCGAAATCGTCGAAGTGCCGCCGCACCACCGCCTGCGCCGTGCCGCGCATCGCCGGCACGGCAATCATCCGGCCTTCGGAAAAATCCAGCGAGCCGGCCGCATTGCTCAGCTTTTCCGGCACAATCATGGAGCCAAGCAGCAGGTGCTGCCCGGTCATCCGGCGCAGTTGCTGCAGGGAATAATACGGGCTGGGGCAGTGGTAGATCACCCCCGAGCAGTGCAGCACGTCGAACTTGCCCACCTGCGCGGGCAGCGCGGGGTCATCCAGGTTGCCGCAGATGCTGGCATAGCCGGTCAGCCCCTGTGCCGCGCAATGGGAGTCGAAGGCCTGCCACAGGTAATTGCCCGCGGTCTGCTCATCAATCATCGTGGCGCTGGCGCAGCCAGCCCGCAGTGCCGGGGTAATCCGCTCATTCACCGTGCCCCACAGCCCGCCAAGGTCGGCAAAGCTGCGGCCCGGGACCAGCGTGGTGATCAGGTCATTCACATCCATGGTGTTTTGGTGTCCCGGCGGTGGCGGCAGCAGGCATTCGGGTGGTTGCGCCGCCCGGTTTGCCCAACACGAGGAATCGCGGCACAGTATCACGAATAATCCAAGGGAAGAATGTCATGGCCCACCCGCCGCAGGTCCAGCATATGGATCACTTCACCATCGTCTCCAGTAACATCGCCGAGACGCAGGCCTTTTATGCCGAGCTGGGGCTGAACCCCGGCCCGCGCCCGCGCTTCATGCGCGATGGCCTCTGGCTCTACGCCGCCGCCGGCCGGCCCATTCTGCACGTTATCGAGGTGGACAAGCTGCCGGAAAGCCGCCGCGGCGTGCTGGACCACATGGCCTTCTTCTCCACTGACGTGCAGCGCGCGCTGGACTGGATCCGCGCCAAGGGCCTGCCCTTCCGCCTGCAACGCGCGCCGGAGCCGTTCAACATCTGGCAGATGTTCTTCCCCGGCCCGAATGGCGAGGAAGTGGAACTGGACTTCGCGCCCGAGGAAGCGGCGCCGGCCGGCTGGGAAGGCAAGCCCATCGTCAAGGCCGCATGAATCCGGCGCGCATCGCCGGCCTGGTGGATGACCGGCCGGCGGAAGGCGTATTCCGCGTGCATGCCGACGCCTTCCGTTCGCAGGATGTGTTCGACCTGGAGATGCGCACCATCTTCGAGGCCGGCTGGTGCTTTGCCGGGCTGGAATGCCAGGTACCGAAGGCGCACGACTTCTTCACCACCCGCATTGGCCGCCAGCCCGTGGTGGTGCAGCGCGGGGCGGATGGCCGGGTGCGCGCCTTCCTCAATGCCTGCCGGCACAAGGGCGCCATGGTGTGCCATGTGCAGGCCGGCAATGCCCGCACGCATAGCTGCGCCTATCACGGCTGGGCCTATGACAGTACGGGCGCCAATGTCGGCATCAAGCTGCGGCGGCAGGGTGCCTATACCCCGGCCTTTGATGCCGAGAGCCACGACCTGCGCCCGGCGCGCTGCGAGAGCTACCGGGGCTTTTTGTTCGTGAGCCTGAACCATGATGTGCCGCCGCTGGTGGAGCATCTGGGCGGCATGGCGGTGTTCCTGGACCTGGTGGCGGATCAATCTCCCGAAGGGATGGAATTGCTGCCGGGGCCGGTGACCTACACCTTCAATGCCAACTGGAAATTCCAGGTGGAGAATACCGGCGACGTCTATCACTTCACCTCCACGCATCCTTCGTACATTGATGTGCTGGCCGGGCGGAAAGCCCAGGGGGCCGAGGCGCCGACCACCTATTCCCGCTTCCGCGAACAGGCTCTGGTGCGCGGCAGCTTCTGCTTTGCCCAGGGCCACAGCGCCATGTGGGGCAGCAACCCCACGCCGGAGGCGCGCCCGCTGTTCCTGAGCTTGGACGAGGTGGAAGCGCGGGTTGGCGAAATGCGCGCCCGCTGGATGCTGGCGGTGCGCAACGTGACCATCTTCCCCAATGTGCAATTCGCCGAGAATGCCTCGCTGCAGATGCGCGTGATTCGCCCGCTGGGGCCGGGCCGCACCGAGATGACCGGCTATTGCCTGGCCGCCAAGGGCGAGCCACGCGAGGCCCGACTGCGACGCATTCGGCAGTATGAGGAGTTCTTCAACCCCTCGGGCTTGGCCACGCCGGATGACACCACCGCCTATGAGGATTGCCAGGCTGGCATGCAGGCCGGGCAGGTGGACTGGCATCAGGGCTATATGCGCGGCATGGCCGTGGTGCGGCAGGGCGCCGATGACTACGCCCGCGAATTGGGCGTGGCGCCGCAAACCAGCGCGCATGGCGGCTTTGAGATGGGCGACGAGACGATTTTCCACGGCCCCTGGCGCCATTGGCGCGAGGTGCTGATGCGGGCCGCCGCGCCATGACCGCGCTGGCCGAGGCCAGTGCCGTACTGTTCGCCGAGGCGGCGGCGCTGGATGAACGCCGCTGGGCCGATTGGCTGGCGCTGTTCACTGAGGATGCGGTGTACCACGTGCCCGCCTGGCGCGATGAGACGACGCCGACCAGCGACCCCGAGGCCGAAATCTCGTTGATCTACTGCGCCAGCCGGGCCGGGCTGGAGGAGCGGGTGCAGCGCATCACCGGCGGGCGTTCCGTGGCCAGCCTGCCGCCGCCGCGCACGGCGCATGCCGTCAGCAATATTGTGGTGGCCGAGGATGGCGCCGGGCTGCTGGTGCGCAGTGTGTGGACCAGCCATGTGTACAATGTGAAGCGGCGCGAACAGCACGTGTTCTTCAGCCGGGTGACGCATCGGCTGGTGCGGCGCGAGAGTGGCTGGCGCATCGCGCATCGGCACGCGCTGCTGCTGAATGACTGCCTGCCGACGCTGCTGGATGTGTATTCGCTGTAGCGCTTGATTGGCGCGCTACCGCCCGCGCAAGGGCAGGTCGCGCAGGGTCAGCGCCGCCAGCAGGTTCACCAGCATCACGGCGCCGGCGGCCCAGAACACCGCGGCGAAGGCGCCGGCCAGGGCTTCCGGCCCGGCGGCGTCGAACAACGCACGGCCACTCAAGGCGCCCGGCACCGTGGCCGCCAGCCGGTTGAACAGCAGCGCCGAAAGCGCCGCCACGCCAAAGGCGCCGCCCAGCAGCCGGAAGAAGAACATGCAGGCCACGCCAATGCCGCCGTCGCGGGGTTCCAGTGCGTTCTGCACCGCCACCGTCATCGGCGCGTAGCTGGCGCCGAAGGCCAGGCCCAGCAGCAGGGTTGAGACAAGGTCGAACCCCAGCGAATGGCCCAGCCCAACCGCGGCGATGGTGAAGCTCATGGTGGCGGCCAGCGCCGCGCCCACCACGGGCATGATGCGATAGCGCCCGAGCTTCGAGACGAGTTGCCCGCCGACAAAGCTGCCGCTGACACTGCCGATGGTGATGGCGATCATCCGCAGCCCGGCATCCTTGGCGGAAAGCCCGGCCATGAGCTGGAAGGCCAGCGGGATGTGAATGACCAGCCCGATATTGGCCATGCTGGCGGTGCAGGTCACCGCATTGGCCAGCACGAATTCCCGCGTGCGGAACAGCCGGGGCGGCAGCATCGGCTCGGCCGCTGCGTTTTCGGTCGCGACCAAAGCGGCCAGGAAGATCAGCCCCAGCGCGAAGCAGAACAGCGGCAGCGGCGCCAGGAAGCTGCCGGCCCGCTGCGCCGCGGTAATGCCCAGCAGCAAGGGTGTGGCCGAAAGCAGGATGAACAGCGCGCCCAACCAGTCGATCACCGGTTTGCGCTGTGGCTTGGGCAGCCGGCGCAGCTGGAAATAGGTCAGTGCGAAGGCACCGGCACCGAGCGGCGCATCAATCAGAAATATCCAGTGCCAGGAGAGGTAGTCCGAGAACAAGCCGCCCAGCACTGGCCCGGCCACGCTGGCGGTGGCGAAAACGCTGGAGAGGTAGCCCTGCACCCGGCCACGTTCGCGCGGCGGGAAAATATCGCCCACCACCGCCACGGAAACGCTGCGCAACCCGCCACCGCCCAGGCCCTGCACCACGCGGGCCAGGATCAGTTCCGGCATGCTGGTGGCCGCCGCACACAGCAGCGCGCCGATGACGAAGCCAACCACCGCCACCAGCAGCACCGGCCGTCTTCCGTACAGGTCGCTCAGCCGGCCATAGATCGGCGTGGTGACGGTGCTGGCGATGAGATAGGCCGAAACCACCCAACTCAGGCTTTCCCACCCGCCCAGGTCATTGGCGATGGAACTCAGCGCGGTGGCGACGATGGTCTGGTCCAGGCTGGCCAGGAACAGCGCCAGCATCAGCCCGGCCATGATCCGGCGGATCTGCGATTTGGTGAAGGCGGGTGCGGTTTCGGTCATGCGGGCGCGATGCTAGCCTTGCCGGCACATTAGGGGAAACGGGGCTATGTCGGCATTGGCCGGAGTGAAGGTGCTGGATCTCAGCCGGGTATTGGCGGGGCCATCCTGCGGCCAGTTGTTTGCCGATATGGGCGCTGAGGTCATCAAGGTGGAGGACCGGGGCGGCGACGAGAACCGCACCTGGTTGCCGGTGGTGGACGGGCGCGGCGCGAATTACTTCAGCGTCAATCGCGGCAAGCGCGGCATGACGCTGAACCTGAAGTCGGCGCAGGGGCAGGAAATTCTGGCCGCGCTGGTGCGGCGCAGCGACGTGCTGATTGAAAACTTCCCGCCCGAGACGGCGAAGCGCCTGGGGCTGGACTGGCCTAGCTTGCAGGCGATCAACGAGAACCTGATCCATGTCTCCATCACCGGCTATGGCAGCCGTGGCCCGCTGAAGGACCGGCCTGGCTACGACAACATGCTGCAAGCCTTCAGCGGCATGATGGCGATGACCGGCGAGCATGACCGTGGCCCGGCGCGGCTGGGGCCGAGCGTGATCGACCTTGGCACCGGGGCGCTGGCCTTCGCTTCCGCCTGCGCCGCGCTGCTGGCGCGGAATGAGGGGCGAGCGAAGGGGCAGCATGTGGAATGCTCGCTGCTGCAAACCGCGTTGAGCCAGCTTGGCTACCACTTCACCGCCTACACCATGGCGGGCGTGGTGCCGCAGCGGACCGGTAGTGCGGTGTGGCACATCGTGCCCTACCAATGCTTCCAGACCGCCGATGGCTGGATACTGGCCGGCGCCACCAATGACGCAGTGTGGCAGCGCATGGCGGCGGCGCTGGGCGCGGGCGAACTGGCCGACAACCCGGCTTACGCCAGCACCCGGGGCCGCAGCCAGGCGCGGCTGGAATTGGTGGCGCTGCTGGAACCCTACTTTCTGAAGCGCAACACCGAGGAGTGGGTGGCGCTGTTCGACGCTGCCAAGGTGCCCTGTAGCCCGGTGCAGGATGTGGCCCA
>CANFIE010000152.1 GCA_947446625.1 Acetobacteraceae bacterium
AGATTGCCGACCTCATCACCCATCCCTTGGCCGAGTTGGTGGCAATGGGCATTACCTTCCGTGCGGGTGTTACCGTGGCGGGCATTGATCGCGCAGCCCGGCAGGTGACCACCGGCAAGGGTGAGGTGATTGGCTACGACAGGCTTGTGCTGGCCACAGGCTCTTCCGCGGTGCGCCTGGCGCTGCCGGGTGCGGAACTGCCTGGCGTGCTGGCGTACCGAAGTATGGATGACGTGCGCGCCATGCTGCACGCCGCTACCGGCCAAGGGCAGGCGGTGGTGATTGGGGGTGGTTTGCTGGGCTTGGAGGCGGCCACGGGCCTGGCCGCGCGTGGAATGCGGGTGACGGTGGTGCACGCGCTTGGCTGGCCAATGGACCGGCAACTGGATGCTGAGGCTGGTTTGCTGCTGGTGAAGCGTCTTGCCAAGCGCGGCATTCGCTTCGTGATGCCAGCCAGCACGGTGGCGTTGGAAGGCGAAGGCCATGTGCGTGGTGTGCGGCTGGATGATGGCCGCCTGCTGCCGGCCTCGCTGGTGGTGATGTCTGTTGGCATTCGCCCCAATGCGGCGCTGGCGCGGGATGCAGGGTTGAGCGTCGGGCGCGGCGTGGTGGTGGATGACGCTATGCGCAGCAGCGACCCGGTGATTTATGCGGTTGGTGAATGCACCGAGCATCATGGTCGTACCATTGGCCTGGTCAAGCCGGCGCTGGAGCAGGCCGAGATCGCCGTTGCATCCATGGCAGGTGAGGCTGCGCGCTGGCAGCCCACGCCGGATGCCGCCGCGCTGAAGGTTTCCGGCACGGCGGTGTGGTCTGCCGGGGAGATTTCTGCCGAGCGTGCCGAGGCGATTATTCTGCGGGATGAAGGCGCTGAGGAATATCGACGGCTGTTCCTGCGCGATGGCCGGCTGGTGGGCGCAGTGCTGTATGGCGATACTGCCGATGCCGGCTTCTACATGCGCCTGATCACTGAGCAGCGCCCGCTGCCAAGTCGTGCCGCGTTGGCGCTGGGCAGCGCCTTTGTGGATGAAGCGGCGTGAGCGTGATGCCGCCTCTTGATCCGCGCGCTGTTCGCACGACCTGCCCCTATTGCGGTGTGGGCTGCGGCGTGTTGGTGGATGCGCAGGGCGGCGTGAGTGGCGACCCTGACCATCCTGCCAATTTGGGCCGGCTGTGTAGCAAGGGTTCCGCGCTGGGCGAAACACTGGAGCAACCAGGCCGCCTGCTGTACCCCGAAGTGGATGGCAAGCGCGCCAGCTGGGAGGCGGCTTTGGATGCTGTGGCGGAAGGCTTCCGCCAGGCACTCGCCGAAGGCGGGCCGGACAGCACCGCGCTTTACGTCAGCGGTCAGTTGCTGACCGAGGATTACTTCGCCGCGAACAAATTCACCAAGGCGGTGCTGGGCACGGCGAATATCGACAGCAATTCCCGGCTTTGCATGGCGAGTGCGGTGGCTGGCCACAAGCGGGCCTTTGGCGAGGATCTGGTGCCGGGCCTGTATGAAGACCTGGAGCAGGCCGACCTGGTGGTGCTGGTGGGTAGCAACCTGGCGTGGTGCCACCCTGTATTGTTCCAGCGTCTGGTGGCCGCCAAGGCGGCGCGCCCGGCCATGCGGGTGGTGGTGGTGGATCCGCGCCGCACCGCCACATGCGACGCGGCCGACCTGCATTTGCCAATAAGGCCCGGCGAGGATGTGGCGCTGTTCAACGCGCTGCTGCAGCATCTGCATGCCGAGGGGCTAACGCGATCTGCGCCGGGGTTGGAGGCCACACTGGCCGTGGCCAGTGGCACGCCCGCCCTGCCGGCGGCGGACATCGCGCGGTTCTTCCGCCTGTTCGCTGCAACGCCGCGGGTGGTGACGCTGTTCAGCCAAGGCGCCAACCAGAGTAGCGCTGGCACCGACAAGGCAAATGCCATCATCAACTGCCATGTTGCCACCGGGCGCATTGGTCAGCCGGGCTGCGGCCCTTTCAGCATTACCGGCCAGCCCAATGCCATGGGCGGGCGCGAGGTGGGGGCGCTGGCGAATATGTTGGCCGGGCATCTTGATTGGTCTGTGCCGGGTGAGTTCGCCGCGTTGCAGCAGTTTTGGCATGCTCCGAATCTGGCGAGCAGGCCCGGGTTGAAGGCGGTGGAGTTGTTCCAGGCGGCTGGTGCCGGGCGCATTGGTGCCATGTGGGTCATGGCCACCAACCCTGCTGTCTCGCTACCCGATGCCGAGGCGGTACGCGTCGCGCTGCGCCGCATTCCCATGCTCGTCGCCAGCGACTGCACGCGGGAAAGCGACACGGTGGAACTGGCTCGCATTCGCCTGCCGGCGCTGGGCTGGGGTGAGAAGGACGGCACCGTTACCAACAGCGAGCGCATGATCAGCCGGCAACGTGGCTTTCGCGCGGCACCGAGCGAGGCGCGGCCGGATTGGTGGGCGATCAGCCAGGTTGCAAAGCGCCTGGGCTGGGACTTCGGCTGGGATGGCCCCGCCGCGATTTTCCGTGAACATGCCGCCGTGACCGCGCTGGCGCGCCCGGCGCCTCGATTGTTTGACCTCTCCGGCTTCGCGGGACTTTCGGACGGCGACTACGCGGAGTTGACGCCAACGCGGTGGCCCGTGCCGGCTGTGGGCGCCAGTGGTGGCCGCCTGCAACCGGTTTCGCGCTGCGTGCCAACGCCACCGCGTGCGCCAGAGCATGCCACGAGTGCGGATTTTCCGCTAAGCCTGCTGACCGGCCGCCTGCGCGACCAATGGCACACCATGACGCGCACTGGCCTGGTGCCACGCCTGATGGCGCATAGCCCTGAACCAGTGCTGAGCATGCATCCGGCCGATGCCACCGCGCTGGAGGATGGTGCGTTGGCCCAGGTGGAAAGCGCCTGGGGCCGTGCGGTGCTGCGGCTGAAGCTTGATGCCTCTCTGCCGCGCGGCAGTGTTTTTGCGCCGATGCACTGGACAGACCGCTTTGCCCCGGCTGCACGGATCAACCCGGCGGTTAATCCGGCGGTGGACCCGGTGAGTGGCCAGCCAGAGTTGAAGCATACGCCGGTGCGGGTGCTGCCTGCGCCGATGGCGTGGCATGGTTTTGCGCTGGCAAGGGCCAAGCTTGAGGCTATGCCTGGGGAATGGTCGGCCTGCCTGCCGCTGAATGGTGGCGTGTGGCGGTATGAATTGGCTGGGCAGGAGGCGCCGCACGAGGCCTTTGGCGGCCTGCGTGCCTTGCTGGCCGAAACTGGCGCTACCTGGGTAAGCCTGGAAGACGCAGCCGTCGGAACCTATCGCGCCGCCTTGCTGCGCGAGGGCCGTCTGCTGGCCGTCGTGTTTCTGGCGAGGCACCACGCGCTGCCGCCGCGTGATTGGTTGGCAGGATTGTTCGCGGAAGCCAGCATTGGTGCCCAGGCACGCCGCGCCCTGATGGCCGGCCGGCCGGCCAGCGGCCCTGCGCCTTCGCCCACGCTTTGCGTGTGCCATGGCGTGACCCAGGGCAGTATCGAGGCAGCCATTGTCGCCGGGGCATGCAGCCTGGCCCATGTGGGGCAGGCTACCGCCGCCGGCACCGGCTGCGGCAGTTGCCGGCCGGAGATCAACGCGCTGCTGGCCAGCGCGCGGGGGGTGGAGCCAGCCTAGAGCACTATGCGCCCTGTTGGGCGCATTTCGTGCTCCATAACTATTTGAAACTAGAGCAAGAAATCCGTTCTGATGATTCCATCAGAACGGATATTGCTCTAGCCCTTACGCTGCGCCTCGCCTTCCTCCACGCTGAGGCGCGGCATGTCGAAACGGTCTGTGGTGCGGGTGTACCAGCCGCGGCCGTGCATGCGGCCGATCAGGCCCAACTTCACCGTGTCCACGTAGTTCTTTTCGGCATCCAGCACGCAGTCGTCATGGATATGCATGGCGACAACCTTGCCCAGCACCATTGTGTGCGGCCCAATCTCAATGAGTTGGAAGGTCTCGCATTCCATCGCCACCGGGCTTTCACCAATGCGCGGCGGCTTCACCTTGGTGGAGGGCAGGGCGGTCAGGCCGGCGGCCTTCAACTCGTCCACGCTGGGGTCGAAGTCCACCGCAGTCATGTTCATCTGCTCAGCCGCCACTTCCGGCACCATGCACACCACGAACTGGCCCAGGGCCTTGATGTTGCGCAGCGTGTCTTTGCCTTCCGGCTTGCCTGGGCCGCAGCCAATGGCCAGCACCAAGGGGTCCTCGCTGAACACGTTGAAGAAGGAGTAGGGGGCGGCGTTGACTACCCCCTCGGCGTCCTGGCTTACCACCCAGGCGATGGGCCGGGGTACCACGCAGGAAACCGCCAGCTTGTAGCGTTCACGAGCGGGGAGCTTGTCGAAGTCGAAGAGCATGGGCCTGTTCCATTGTAGGTTCCCACAAGGGTGGCGTCTGGCTCCGGTGCTGTCGAGAGGGGAGGGCACGTAATTTCCAGGGCATATTTGCCCTGTTTTAACGTGGGGGCTTCAGGCTGGGAGCAGCGGAGGGTTCCCATGCGCGTATTCCTGAATATGTCGGTCGGGCGGAAATTGGCGGCCAGCGCCTGTACCGCCATTCTCATGTTGGCGCTGCTGGTCGTGCTGGTCACCCGGCAGTTGGATGGTGCGGCCGAGCAGCGCCATGCCGCCGCTGCCGCCAGCCAGGCTCGGGCGGCTGCCCGTGCCACCAGCATCACAGCCCTGCAAGCCACCCTGCAACTGCGGGATGCTCTGGCTGCCCAAAGTACCGAAGCCCTGGAAAGCGCCTCGACGGCTATTGACCAGACGCTGAGCGACCTGGAGGGGCGGCTGGATGCCATTGAGGCGGACCGAGCCGCCGGCGTGGTACGGCAGCCCTTGGCGGAAGCCCGGCAGGCACTTCTGGCCATCGCCACCGCCACCCGGCAGATGACCGCCCTGCGTGCGCAACTGCTGGAGGCGCGGGACCGCCGCCTCTACCCGATGATGTCGGATTACGATCAGGCCTTCGAGGCGGTGAGTGCCAATCTGGAATTCGATGTGGCCGAGGAGGCGCGCGAGGACAGCCGTCAGCGCCTGCTGACCTTTCATGGTTCGGTGAATGATGTGCGCTTGGGCACCCAGCGGTTTCTGGCGACGGGTGATGAGGCGCAGGCGCGCCGAGTGCGGCGCGCGGCGGCACAGGCGCGGGTGCATCTTCGGGCCCTGACCTCGGCGGCGCGTGGTGGCATGCAGCAGGATATGCGCCGCCTGCAGACCGCGGCCGAAGGGCTGAGCCAGGCCGCGGATGATGCGCTGAAGGCGGCAGAGACGCTGCAGGCGGTGCGGCGAGACGAGGCCGACCCGGCGCGGGAGAGGCTGCTGGCTGCCATTGGCGCTGCCGAGCGGCAATTGGCCGGCCAGGCCACCAGCCAGGAGGCCGCGGCGGCCAGCGCTTCCCAGGCAGTGGAGGATGCCGTGCTGTGGATTGGCTCGGGCGTTGCCCTGGTGCTGGTGCTTTCGGGATGGCTGATTGCCCGTGCCATTGGCACGCCATTGCGGCGCTTGGCCGGTGCCGTGGCGCGCATTGCCCAGGGCGAGGTTGCCACGCCCGTGGCCGATGGGGGCCGGCGGGACGAGATTGGCCAGATTGCCGAAGCGCTTGAGCAGTTGCGCGGCACCGTGGGCAACGCCTTTGCCCAGCAGCAGATGTTGGAACAACTGCCTGTTGGGGTGATGACCGCTGATCCGAATGACGATTTTCGCATCGGCTACCTAAACGCGGCCAACAAGGAATTCCTCGCCCGTTTGAGCAGTGCCCTGCCGGTACCAGTTGAGCAAGTGCAGGGGCAGAGCATCGATATTTTCCATCGTCACCCCGAGCGTATTCGGGCCCTGTTGGCTGACCCCAACAACCTGCCCTTCCATAGCCGCATCACCATTGGTGACGAGGTTGCCGACCTGGCCATCTCCGCCATTCGCGATCATAGCGGCAACTACATTGCGCCTATGCTGGTCTGGACACCGGCCACGGCGCAGGCGCGCATGGCCGATTCGTTCGAGGCCGATGTGGGTGGTGTGGTGGAGGCGGTGGCTGCCGCCGCCGCCCAGGTGCAGCAGGCGGCGCGGGCGCTTTCTGGCGCGGCGGAGGTGAGCGGCCGCGAGGCGGACGCGGTGGCCGAGGTGAGCAGTGCCGCCGGGGCCGATGTGCAGGCGGTGGCAGCCAGTGCTGAACAACTGGCCAGCAGCGTGGCTGAGATTACCCGCCAGGCCAGCGAAGGCGCTGCCGTGGCACGTGAAGCCGCAGAGGCCGCCCGCGCCACCGACGCCACGGTGCAGGGCCTGGCACAGGCCGCGGCACGCATTGGCGATGTGGTGCGCCTGATTGGCGATATTGCCGGCCAGACCAACCTGCTGGCGCTGAATGCCACCATTGAGGCGGCTCGTGCGGGTGAGGCTGGCAAGGGCTTTGCTGTGGTAGCCAGCGAGGTGAAGACCCTGGCCAACCAGACAGCCAAGGCCACCGAGGAGATCAGCCAGCAGATTGGCAGCGTGCAGGCCTCCACGGCGCAGGCGGTGGAAGCCCTGGGCAGCATTGGCCGCACCATTGACCGTATGAACGAGGTGACAACCGCCATTGCCAGCGCGGTGGAACAGCAAGGCAGCGCGACGCGGGAGATTGCCCGCAGCGCAACCCAGGTGGCTGATGGCACCAGCGCGGTAACGCACCGGATTGATGATGTGCGCCGTGCCGCGCAGCAGACCGGCGAGGCATCTGGCTCGCTGTTGGGTGCGGCGAATGACCTTTCCGGCCATGCCGGTACGCTGCGCAATCGTGCTGGGGAATTCCTGGCGACGATCCGACGGGGCTAGCCTTCGGCCATCAGGGCAAGACCTTCTGCTACCGAGACGAATTCGCCGCCGGCCACCACGCGGTCGGCGCCGAAGCGATCCTCGAACAATCGCCGCACGGCTGGCACCAGAGAAGTGCCGCCAGTGAGGAAGACGCGGTCGATTTGGCTGGGTTGCATGGCCGCATCCACCAGGGCGGCATCCACCGCCGCGCCGATGCGTGCCAACTCTGGCGCAATCCAGTTCTCGAACTCGGCACGCTCGATCTCGGCCGTTAGGGCGAAATCAGCATGGGTGAAGTGGAGCGTGGCGCGCTCGGCACCAGAGAGCGCCGCCTTCACGCCCGATACGGCGCGGTAGAGTGCATAGCCAGCTTCGTCCTCAATCAGTTGCACCAAGCGGCGCAGACGCTCGGGGTGTTCGGCGGTGCGGGTTACTTCAGCGATGTCGCGCAGGGTGCGCGGCGCACGCATCAGGGAAAGCTGGTGCCAACGGGCGAAGCCACTGAACCAGGCCGGCGGCACCGGCAGTGGCTTGCCCATGACCGTGTAGCTGCTGCCCTTGCCCAGCAAAGGGGAGATCACGCGGTCGATGATGCGGTAGTCAAAGGAATCGCCGGCGATGCCAACGCCCGAATGCCCCAGCGGCACCACCTGCCGAGGCGGGCCGGGCGAAAAGCGCAGCACGGAAAAATCGCTGGTGCCGCCGCCGAAATCAGCCACCAGCACGGTGGCCGGCGCATTCAGGCGCTGGGCGAAACGCTGGCCGGCGGCGGCAGGTTCCAGCGCTACCTGCACGGCAGGGAAACCTGCTGCGGCGAAGGCGGCACGCAGCCGGGTCTCACCGAAATCATCATCGGCTGCATCGCCGGCAAAGCGTACCGGGCGGCCCACAACGATGCGGGCATCAGCCATTTCTGGCCCGAAGGGCGTCAGCAATTCGCGCAGGAACAGCGCCACCAGGCCTTCCAACCCCCATGGCCGGCCAAAGATGCGCGTTTCAGTAAAGCTACGCTGCGCCAGGTAGCTTTTCATCGACATGATCAGCCGGCTGTCGAGTGGCTCCTCGAGATACGCCTCAATGCCTGCGGGGCCGGCGGCATGGCGCACCTGACCGCGCGCGTCGCTCCAGAAGCAGAGCACGCTGCGGAACACATCGCCGCCCGGGTGTTGCAGCGTGGCGGCGGTGCCGTCAGGCCGCAGCACGGAAACCACGCTGTTTGTGGTGCCGAAATCAATACCAATGGCAGGGCGCATGCGTGGACAACCGAAGAGAGGCAGGTCATCAACCGCGCCGGCGCGAGCTTTGCAAGCGCCATTGCGCTGGCTTGGGCCAGGCCGTAACTCTGACGATAAATCTGCCTCCAAGGACCGTCCATGCCGCTCTCTCGTCGCGCCTTGCTGGGCGCCACCATGGCGCTGCCCGCGCTGCATGCCCGTGCCCAGGGTTGGCCCACCCGGCCCATTCGTATCATCGTGCCTTCCGTGACCGGCGGCTTCGACAACTACGCGCGGTTGATGACACCGCGGCTTTCCGAGATTTTTGGCGTGCCGGTGGTCATCGACAACAAGCCCGGCGCCAATGGCAATATTGGTATGCAGGAAGTGCAGCGCGCGGCGCCGGATGGGACCACGCTGCTGTTTGGCGCGGTGGGGTCGCTCTCCATCAACATCAGCGTGTACAAGGGCATGCCGCTGGACCCGGTGGATGATCTGGCGGCGGTGGCCTGCCCGGTGACGTCCCCAATGGTCTGGGTGGCCAACC
>CANFIE010000153.1 GCA_947446625.1 Acetobacteraceae bacterium
AGATCATGGCGATGCGGTTGCCGCGCAGGCTACGCATCTCGGGTTCCGCCATGCCGACCAATTCGCGGCCCTGGAAGCGAATGCTGCCGCCGACGATGCGACCCGGTTCATCCACCAGCCCCATGACGGAAAAGCCGGTGACGGATTTGCCCGACCCGCTTTCCCCCACCAGCCCCAGCACGCGGCCACGCTGCAGCGTGAAGGAGACGCCATCCACCGCCTTCACCACGCCGGCGCGGGTGAAGAAATGCGTTTGCAGGTCGCGGACTTCGAGGGTTGTGGTCATGTGCGCCTCCGATTCAGCTCTCCGCACCCCTGGGGCGCTACGACCATCGGGGCGATCACTTCTGCAACCTCGGGTTCAGCACGTCACGCAACTGGTCGCCGACCAGGTTGATGGAGACGATGGTGATGAGCAGCGCGATGCCGGGATAGAAGCTGATCCAGTACTTGCCGCTCAGCATGTACTCATAGCCATTGGCAATCAGCAGGCCGAGCGAGGGTTCGGTGATGGGCACGCCCAGGCCGAGGAAGCTGAGCGTGGCTTCCAGCGCAATGGCCCGCGCCACCTGGATGGTGCCGATGACGATGAGCGGCGGCAGGCAATTCGGCAGCAAATGGCGGAACAGGATGCGATGCGTCGGCAGGCCGAGGCCTTGCGCCGCCTCGATATAGTCGCGCCGGCGTTCCACCAGCGCGCTGCCGCGCACGGTGCGGGCGTAATAGGCCCATTCCACGATGATCAGTGCGATCACCACGTTCAATACGCCCTTGCCCAGCGCGGCCAAAATCATCAGCGCCGAGAGAATGGCGGGGAAGGAGAGTTGCAGATCCACCAGGCGCATCAGCAAGGTGTCGGTCTTGCCGCCGGCATAGGCTGCCAGCAGGCCGAGGGAGGCGCCGAGCAAGCCCGCGAGGAAGGCCGAACCAGCCCCCACCGCCAGTGAAATCCGCAGGCCGTAGAGAATGCCCGAGAGCATGTCGCGGCCCTGGTCATCCGTGCCGAGCCAATAGGTGAAGCCGGCGCCGCCCACCGTGCCCGGTTCCATCCGGCCATCCATGATGTCCAACTCGGCCAGGTCATACGGGTTCTGCGGCGCTATCCAGGGCGCCAGCAGCGCGGCGGCCAGGATGATGAGGAACACCACCAGCGCGCCGATCGCCACCTTGCTTTCGCAAAAGCCGGCGATGAAGCGGCGCAGCGGGGTTTCCACCTTCACGGTTGCCGTGGCGCCGCTCATTCCCGGCTCTCCAGCCGCACGCGCGGGTCCAGCACCGAATAGCTGAGATCGACCAGCAGGTTGATGGTGATGAACATGAGCACGATCATCATCAGGTAGGCGACGATCACCGGGCGGTCGAGCACGTTGATGCTGTCGATGATCAGCTTGCCCATGCCGGGCCAGGCGAAGACGCTTTCCGTCACCACCGAGAAGGCGATGGTGCTGCCGAGTTCCAGCCCCATCACGGTGACCACCGGAATGAGGATGTTGCGGAACACATGCACGAACACCACGCGCTGCGGCGAAAGCCCCTTGGCGCGGGCGAACTTGACGTAGTCCATCACCATGTTCTCGCGCACGCCGGAACGGGTGAGCCGAATGGCCAGGCCGATGCGCGACAGCGACAGGCTGAACATCGGCATGGCCATGTGCAGCAGGCCGTCCCAGGTGAGGAAGGACCAGCGCATGCCGAGGATGGTCACCGTCTCACCGCGCCCGGTGCTGGGCAGCCAACCCAGTTGCACGGCAAACACCATGATGAGCATGAGCCCGACCCAGAAGGTGGGCAGCGAAAAGCCCAGGATGCTGCCGGCCATGATGGCCCGCGCCGGCATGGCATTGGGCTTCAGCCCGGCATAAAGCCCCAGCGGCACACCGATGATGAGCGCGAGGAAAGTGGCGCCGAAGGCCAGTTCCAGCGTGGCCGGCATGCGCTGGAAAATCAGCGTCAGCGCCGGTTCGTTGAACACGAAGCTGCGGCCCAGATCGCCTTGCAGCGCCTTGCCCAGGAACACCAGGTATTGCTGCCACAAGGGCAGGTCCAGCCCCAGCGCCTGGATGGCGCGTTCGCGCTCGGCCTGGTCGGCTTCGGGGCTGATGAGGATCTCAACCGGGTCGCCCACGGCGAACACGCCGAGGAACACCAGCACCGTCATCACCAGCACAACGCCAGACGCCTGGAACAGGCGCCGAAGAAGGAAAACCGTCATCAGCGGGCCGGGCGCACATCTTGCGCGCGGGTCAGCTCATCGGCCCGCGCCTCATGCTGCAGGCCGCGCCGCATGGCCCAGATATTGGTCTGGATATGCAGCGGAATGATGCCGACATCATCCATCGCCATCTGCGTCGCCTCGCGCAGCAGCGTCTCGCGGCGCGGGTTGTCCAGTTCCACCATGGCGCGGTCCACCAGCGCATCCACCCGCGGGTTGGAATAATGCCCGCGATTGGAGGCGCCCCAGCCTTTCTCGCGACTGATGCTGGCCACCAGGTTGCGCAGCGGGTTGCTCGCCTCGCCACCGCTGCTGCCCCAGCCGATCAACCAGGCGGAAAGCTCGGTGCGGGCGGCGCGGCCGACGAAGGTGGCCCAGGTCTGCGCCTCCACGCTGGTGCGCAGGCCAATGCGCGTCCACATCTGGCCAATGGCCTGGGCGATGCGTGCGTCGTTGATGTAGCGGTCATTCGGGCTGTGCAGCGTGATGCGGAAGCCATTGGGGAAGCCGGCCTCGGTCAGCAGGCGGCGGGCTTCATCGGCATTCACCCGGGGGGCGGCCAGGTCCGGCACATGGCCGAAGCTGCCGGCGGGCAGGAATTGGCCCGACGGCGTGGCGGCGCCTTCCATCACCCGGTCGGCAATGGCGGCGCGGTCTATCCCCAGGCTCAGCGCCCGGCGCACCCGCACGTCGCGCAGCGGGTTGGGTTCAATCGGCTTGCCGTCATTATCCGTGATGAAGGGCGTGGCGCCGGCGCGGGAATGGTCCAGGCCGAGGAAGATGATGCGCAGCCCCACCGTCTCGCTCAGCACCACGCGCTGTTCGCGGCGCAGCCGGGCGAGGTCGGCGGTGGGGACCTGGTCGATGAAATCGACATCACCGGCCAGCAGGGCCGCGGTGCGCGCCGCGTCATTGGTGATCATGCGGTAGGTGACGCGGGCGAAGGCCGGCGCGCCGCCCCAGTATTGCGCGTTGGCGGCAAACTCGATGCGGTCGCCATTGCGGTGTTCCACCACGCGCCACGGCCCGGTGCCCTGGGCGGCGCGGCCGGCGTTGAAATCCTCGGTGGTGGCGTTCTCGGCCGTTTCCTTGTCGATGATGCGCAGATTGGCGAGGTCGGTGGGCAGCAGCGGGTAGGGGGTGGCGGTTTTGAAGCGGATGGTGTGCGCGTCCACAATCTCCACCGCCGTTATCGGCCGGGTGTAGAGCGCGAAGGAGGAGGGGCTGTTCGGCACCCGGGGTACGCGGGCCAGGGTGAAGGCCACGTCATCCGCGGTGAAGGCATTGCCGTTGTGGAAGCGCACGCCCTCACGCAGCTTGAACTCCCAGGTGGTGGAATCCACCGCCCGCCAGGATGTGGCCAGTCCGGGAATGCCCTGGTCGCGCGGTGAGCGGTTGACCAGGGCGTCGAAGATCATGTCCGCCACGGCATTGTTGGGCGAAAGCTGGTGGTAATGCGGGTCCAGCGAGGTGATGGGCGCGCCCACAGCCATGGTGAGATGCGGCGCAGGCGCCTGCGCCCTTGCCGACATGGGTGAAGACAACGCCGCCAGCGCGGCCAGAACAGCCGCTTGCCCAATGCGCCTCATGGAGCCCCCGAGGTGATTTCCCTGTAACCTGAATGCTAGCAGTCCGGCCCCGGCCCCGCTAGCGTTGTGGCATCACGCAAGGAGCCCACCTGATGACGCTGTCGCGCCGCCTTCTGCCCCTGGCGATTCTGGCCGGGTTCGCCGCATCGCCCGCCCTGGCGCAAGCGCCAGGCCAAACGCTGAATATCGGCATTGGCGGCGCCATCACCTCGGTGGACCCGCATTTCTACAATGCGGCGCCCAACAACTCGCTTTCCATGCACATCTTCGACCGGCTGGTGGAGCGCGATTCCAAGGCGCAGCCCTATCCGGGCCTCGCCTCCAGCTGGCGCTCGGTGAGCGACACGGTCTGGGAGTTCAAGCTGCGTCCCGGCGTGCGCTGGCATGACGGCCAGCCCTTCACCGCCGATGATGTGGCCTTCACCATTGGCCGCGCGCCCAATGTGCCGAACAGCCCGGGCGGCTTTGGCGGCTTCGTGCGCGCCATCACCAGGGTGGAGGTGATCGACCCGCTGACGGTGCATTTCCACACCGCCCGGCCACACCCGCTGCTGCCCACCGAACTCGCCTCGGTCGCCATCATCTCGCGCCATGTGGGCCAGGGAGCGAGCACGGAGGATTACAACAGCGGCCGCGCCGCCATTGGCACCGGCCCCTACCGCCTGGGCGAATACCGCAACGGCGACCGCACCGTGCTGCTGCGCAACGACAATTACTGGGGCACCAAGGAGCCCTGGGCCCAGGTTAACTACCGCTTCATCGGCAATGATGCCGCCCGCAGCGCCGCGCTGCTGGCCGGCGATGTGCAGATGATCGACCAGGTGCCGACCAGCGACCTGCCGCGCCTGCGTGGCGATGCCCGGGTGACGGTGAGCGAGACGCTGGGCCTGCGCGTGATCTTCCTGGAAACCGACCATTCGCGCAGCGGCAACCTGCCCTTTGTGACCGACAACGAAGGCAAGCCCATCGCCACCAACCCGTTCAATGACCTGCGGGTGCGCCGGGCACTGTCCATGGCCATCAACCGCCAGGCGCTGGCCGAGCGGGTGATGGAGGGCACCGCCCGGCCCACCGGGCAATGGCTGCCGCCCGGCACCTTCGGCTACAACCCCGAGGTGCCGACCCCGCGCTTTGACGCCGATGCCGCCAAGCGGCTGCTGGCCGAGGCCGGCTACCCCAACGGCTTCCGCATTACCCTGCACAGCCCGAATGACCGCTACCCGAACGACGCCCGCACCGCCCAGGCCGTGGCGCAGATGTGGAGCCGCATTGGCATTCGTACGGAAGTGGAGGCGTTGCCCTGGGCCAGCTTTGCCAGCCGCAGCAACCGGCAGGAATTCGCCGTGCGCCTGGCCGGCTGGGGCAGCACCACCGGCGAGGCCAGCTACACGCTGGTGAATGTGCTGGGCACCTATGACCGCGCCAAGCTGACCGGCGCCAGCAATGTGATGCGCTATTCCAACCCGGCGCTGGATGCGCTGACCGAACGCGCCGTGGCCACGCTGGACAATGCCAGCCGCGAGGCCCAGCTGCGCGAGGGCGTGCGCATTGCCATGGAGGATGTGGGCCTGATGCCGCTGTTCCAACTGGTGAACAGCTGGGCGCTGCGCCGCGGCCTGCACTACGAGGCGCGGATGGATGAGCGCACCGTGGCGATGGGGGTTCGCGCGCAGTAGCGCGCGACTGGCGTGCCCGCTGAGGCGCGGGCGCGCTACTCCTCCGGGTCTGCCGGGGCCACCGGCAGAATCGCGGTTTCCTTCAGCGTGGCGTAGGCCAGCAGGGTTTCCACCCGCTGGCACAGCGGCCGCAGTTCTTCCTGCAGAAATGCTTCCAGCGCCGCCAGGTCGGCCAGGCGCAGCTTCAGCAGGTAGGTCCAGCCGCCGGTCACGGCGTGGCATTCCAGCACCTGGTCCCACTTCTTCAGGGCGCGGCGGAAGGCGGCATCCTCCTTGCCCGCGCCCACGGCCAGCAGCAGGTGCACCAGCAGCGGGCAGCCGGCATGCACCGGGTCCAGGTCGGCGCGCCAGCCGCGGATAACGCCGCGCTCCTCCAGCCGCTTCACCCGCTCGGCGGTGGCGGAGACCGAAAGCCCCGCCACCTTGGCCAGTTCCGCCAAGCCGGCGCTGCCGTCCTGTTGCAGTGCAACAGTGATATTGCGGTCAATCTCGTCCATGGCCGGAGCCTATTCGCCCTTTTTGTGCTTGTGAACGAAAAAATGCGGCGCGGCCTGGTCAAAGGCTGCGCCGCCAATGTCGCTTGCCGCCCAGGTAACGGCTGGCCCAACCGGGCCAGCGCCTTGGGGTCAGATGTAGTGTTCAGCCAGCGGCTTGAAGCCGTTGAACGCCTGGCTGGCATAGGTGGTGACATATGCGCCGGTGGCCAGCAGTTCCACCCGGTCGCCGCAGTCCAGCGCCAGCGGCAGGCGGTAGTTGCTCTTCTCGTACAGCGTGTCGGTGCTGTCGCAGGTGGGGCCGGCAATGGTCACCGGGCCTTCCGGCTCGCCGTCGTGCGGGGTGCGGAAGGCGTATTTGATGCTCTCGCCCTCGGTTTCCGCCAGCCCGCCGAAGCGGCCGATATCCAGGTACACCCAGCGCACCGGGTCATCCTTCGCCTTCCGCGAAACCAGCACCACCTCGGCCGCAACCACGCCGGCATCAGCCACCAGGAAGCGGCCCGGCTCAATCAGCAGGTCCGGCAGGGCATTGCCGAAATGCTCGGTCATGGCGCCCATGATGGCTTCGCCAATGGCGTCGATCTCGGGCACTTCCTGGCGGTAGCGCACCGGGTAGCCGCCGCCGAGGTTGACCATGCGCACATTCACCCCGGCATTCTTCAGGTCGGTGAACAGCATGGCCACCTTGCCGATGGCGGCTTCATAGGCGGCGGTCTTGGTCTGCTGGCTGCCGACATGGAAGCTGAGGCCGAAGGGGTCCAGCCCCAGCTCGCCGGCCAGCACCATCAATTCGTGCGCCATTTCCACTTCGCAGCCGAATTTGCGGCTCAGCGGCCATTCGGCACCGTCATTGCCCACCAGAATGCGGCAATACACCCGGCTACCGGGGGCGGAACGCGCCAGCTTGCGCAGCTCGGCCTCGCTGTCGAACGCGAACATGCGCACGCCGGCGGCATAGGCGGCGCGAATCGCGCTCTCCTTCTTCACCGTGTTGCCGTAGCTGATGGCATCCGGCGCGGCGCCATTGGCCAGGCAGGCTTCCACTTCCTCGAAGGAAGCGGCGTCGAACGAGGAACCCAGGCCCACCAGGCGGTCGAGGATCGGCGCGGCCGGATTGGCCTTCACGGCATAGTACACGCGCGCGGACGGCAGCGCGGCCTTCAGCCGACGGTAGTTTTCCTCAATGCGGTCAACGTCAACCACCAGGCAAGGCGTAGCCGGGGCAACATCGCGCAGATAGCGGGAGACCTTCTGGGTCATCGCACCACCCTCCTGACAAAATAACAGGACCACCCCAATGGGCGGTGGCCCCAAGTTGACGAAACGGTCGAACGAACCAGCGACCTAAGTGGGCCGTGCGACACCGTGAGGTGGCGGACGGGGTTGCCAGAACGCTTGACGTCGTTGCGTAAACCTTGCGCCGCGGTGACCCCTGAAGTGGCGCGCTGTGGAGGTGCGCCGGGGGTTCCGTGGGCCTGGGGCCTAGAGGCACGTGCGTACTGCGTCTGCGGCGGCATATAGGCGCCGCGCCCTGGGCTGCAAAGCGGTTTTTCGCCCCCAGGCGGATTTTTTTCTGGCCAGCCCGCAAGCCCGCCGGAAACTCCCCCCGAAGCCCCCGGGGGGCAGCGGGGGGAAACGCTGGCCATAAGCACCAATGGCCGGGGATTTCGCCGGCCAGGGCTTCGGCCCCGCCGGTTTAACGATTCGCGGCGGCTTCAGTTGCGCCCCAGCACGCCCTTGTTCAGCGGGCTGGAAGGGTCGGCGGCATATTGCCGCGGCATCCGCCCGGCCAGAAACGCCAGCCGCCCGGCCTCCACCGCCGCCTTCATCGCCTTTGCCATCACAATGGGGCGCTGGGCATGGGCGATGGCGCTGTTCATCAGTACCGCGTCGCAGCCCAATTCCATGGCCAGGGCGGCGTCGCTCGCGGTGCCCACCCCGGCATCCACCAACACCGGCACCTTGGCCTGTTCAATGATGGCGCGGATCATCACCGGGTTCTGGATGCCCAGGCCGCTGCCGATGGGGGCGCCGAGTGGCATCACCGCCACCGCGCCCATCTCCTCCAGCCGCTTGCAGGCAATGGGGTCGTCCGACGAATAGACCATCACCTGGAAGCCGTCCTTCAGCAGCGCTTCCAGCGCCACGAAGGTCTCGCGCATGTCGGGGTACAGGAAGGGCGGCGGGCCGAGGACTTCCAGCTTCACCAGGTTCCAGCCGCCGGCCTCGCGCGCCAGGCGGAGCGTGCGCACCGCGTCCTGGGCGGTGAAGCAGCCGGCGGTATTGGGCAGGTAGGTGTATTTCTTCGGGTCCACGTAGTCCTGCAGCATCGGCGCGCCCGGGTCGCCCAGGTTCACCCGGCGCACCGCCACCGTCACAATCTCGGCGCCGGAGGCTGCAATCGCCTCACCGGTTTCCACCAGGTCCTTGTAGCGGCCGGTGCCCACAATCAGGCGCGAGCGGAAGCTCAGCCCAGCGACGCTCCAGCTGTCATCCGCCGAAATTCCGTCCATGGCTTCAGCCCCCACCAATGAAGTGCACAATCTCAAGCTG
>CANFIE010000154.1 GCA_947446625.1 Acetobacteraceae bacterium
CCCGAATGCCCGGCGTGTCCAGCAGCAGCCCACCACCCGGCAGCAGCACCAACTCCCGAAAGCTGGTGGTATGCCGCCCCTTGGCATCCCCGGCGCGGATGTCCTGCGTCGCCATCCGCTCCTCGCCCAACAGCGCATTCACCAGCGTGGACTTCCCCACGCCCGAGGAGCCAATCAGCACGCAGGTCTCGCCCGGATGCACATGCGCCAGCAGTTCATCCAACCCACGCCCCTGCCGCACCGAGACAATCACCACCGGGCACCCCGCCGCCTGCGTCGCAATCGCGGCGGCCTGCGCCTCGGGCGCCTCGCATAAATCGGCTTTGGTCAGCACCACCACCGGCTTCGCCCCGCTCTGCCAGGCCGCCGCCAAAAACCGCTCAAGCCGGCGCGGGTTGAGATCGGCATTCATCGAGGTCACCACGAAGACCACATCGATATTGGCGGCAATCACCTGCACGGTCTGCGCGCTGTCGGCCGCCCGGCGCACAAAGGCGGTGCGGCGCGGCAGCACGGCATGCAGCGTGGCCTTGGCTTCCCCGACATTGGCCGCCAGCGCCACCCAGTCGCCGGCAGCCGGGTAGCCCGCCGCTCGCGCCTCATGCCGCAACCGGCCCGAAAGCCTGGCACTCAGAATGCCAAGATCCGTCACCACCATATTGGCTTCGCGCTGCTGCACCACGATGCGGCCGGGAATATGGCCGGCACGCGCATGCGGCTCGAAGGCCAGCCGCATTGCATCCGTCCAGCCATATTGTTCAATCAAAGCCGGCACCTTCACAACGCGGGGCAGTGTAGCACCAATGGCGCGGCATACCGTGCCAGAGCACCATGCGTCCTGACGGGCGCATTTCGTGCTCTGGAACTATTGGCAACTACAGCCGCAGCCGCTCCGGTATCGGCAGCCCCAGCCGCGTCGGCACCCGCCACACTTCGCGCAGCGTCCGCAGCTTCTCAAACCCGGCGGCCAGATAATTCGGCAGCGCCCGCCTGTGGTCCGCCGTGCAGGTATTCACCGTCACAGCCTGCGTGCGCTCGGCCCAGGCGGTATCAATGGCATGGCGCAAGAACGCCCGGCCCGCACCATGCCCAATGGCATGCGGCATCAGCCCGAAATACGACAGGTTCACCACCGGCTTGTTGCGCCGGTCCAGTTCATAAAACCCGGCCGGCTCGCCATCGGCGTAAAGCACATGAATGCTGATCGTCGGTTCGCGCAGCATACTGCGCAACTCAATGTCGCTCAGCGTCCGCCGCAGCCACCACACGTATTCATGGCCCACCGTGCCGTACAAATACCGATAGAACGCCACGCTGCATTTCGGCACCACCTGCACCGAATACCCCGGCGGCAGTCCCGGCCCCGCATCGCTGGGGGGCCGGTCCATCCGCAGAAAGGTCACGTCAACGGCAACCGGAATGAAGGAGCCGATCGACGCCAGGCTCATCTCAGTTGTCCAGGAAGCTGCGCAGCTTGCGGCTGCGGCTCGGGTGCTTCAGCTTGCGCAGCGCCTTGGCTTCAATCTGCCGAATACGCTCACGCGTCACGTTGAACTGCTGGCCCACTTCTTCCAGCGTGTGGTCGGTGTTCATGCCAATGCCGAAGCGCATGCGCAGCACGCGCTCCTCACGCGGCGTCAGGCTGCTCAGCACCCGCGTGGTGGCTTCGCGCAGGTTGCTCTGAATCGCCGCATCCAGCGGAATCACCGCCGCCTTGTCCTCGATGAAGTCGCCCAGGTGGCTGTCTTCCTCGTCGCCAATCGGCGTCTCCAGGCTGATCGGCTCCTTGGCAATCTTCAGCACCTTGCGCACCTTCTCCAGCGGCATGCCCAGCTTCTCGGCAAGCTCCTCCGGCGTCGGCTCACGGCCAATCTCGTGCAGCATCTGGCGAGACGTCCGCACCAGCTTGTTGATCGTCTCGATCATGTGCACGGGAATACGAATGGTCCGCGCCTGATCGGCAATCGAACGGGTAATCGCCTGCCGGATCCACCACGTCGCATAGGTGCTGAACTTGTAGCCGCGGCGATACTCGAACTTATCCACCGCCTTCATCAGGCCAATATTGCCTTCCTGAATCAGGTCAAGGAACTGCAAGCCGCGATTGGTGTACTTCTTGGCAATCGAGATCACGAGGCGGAGGTTGGCCTCGATCATCTCCTTCTTCGCCTGGGTCATGTCGCGCTCACCGCGCGAAACCGTGGCGTAAACCCGGCGGAACTCACCCACCGGCAGGCCGGTTTCCTGCGTCACGCCGCTCAGTTGGGTGCGGATATGCTCCACATCGTCGCGGCTCTTCGCCACAAAGGCCTTCCAGCTCTTGTGCGTCAGCTTGCTCACGCGCTCAAACCAGGTCGGGTCCAGCTCGGCCCCGCGCCAATGGGTAATGAACTCGTCGCGCTTGACCTTGCTGCCCTCGGCCAAGCGCAGCACCTGGCCTTCCAGCGCCGTCATGCGCCGGTTAAGCCCCTTCAGCTGCTCAACCAGTTCTTCAATCCGGTTGTTGTGCAGGTGCACCTTCTCCACCAGCCCAACCAGCTCGCTGCGCACCTTCTCGTAGCTCTTCTCGCTACGGCCGGCCAAATCCTCGCCGCTGGTGTAAAGCTGCATGCGCTTCAGCTGCATCTTGTGCAGCTTCTCGTAGCCCGCCTCAATCGCCTCGAAGGCCAGCAGCGCCTCCGGCTTCAGCTTCTCCTCCAGCGCCGAAAGCGACAGGCCCATGCCCTCGCCTTCCTCACCTTCCTCGAATTCCTCATCCGGGTCGGGCGCGGCGGCATCGGGGTTGGCGGCGCTGGCGGTGCCTTCAAGGTCGATCACGTCGCGCAGCAGCATGCGGCCTTCCTTCACCGCATCATGCCAGGCCACAATCGCCTTGAAGGTCAGCGGGCTTTCGCACAGCCCGCCGATCATCATGTCCCGCCCAGCTTCAATCCGCTTGGCGATGGCGATTTCGCCTTCACGAGACAGCAGCTCCACGCTGCCCATCTCGCGCAGGTACATCCGCACCGGGTCGTCGGTCCGGCCGAGGGTCTCCTCGTCGACGTTGCCGCCGGATTCCTCCTCGTCCTTTTCCTCTTTCTCCTCGGTGGCTGGCTTGGCCACGGCGGTCTCGCCGTCCTCGCTATCCTCGCTCTCCACCACATTGATGCCGATCTCGCTCAGCGTCGCCATGGTGTCCTCGATCATCTCCGAGGAAACCTGGTCCGAGGGCAGCGCCGCGTTCAGCTCGTCATACGTGACGTAGCCACGCTCCTTGCCCCGCGCGATCAGCTTCTTCACCGCGTTCGTCAGGGTGTCGAGCAGCACGCCCTCCACCACGTCGTCCCGGCTTTCCGCCGTCTCGGTGCCGCTCGCGACCTTGCCCGCCATGCGCTCTTCGCTCCTCAGCCCCCAAAGGGGGAAACGCCCAAAAACGCCCAGCACCAGGCCGGACGCTCAGAAAACCCGCTAGAACCCAGCGCCTGATCGTCGCCGGTGGCATCACCGGCGGCGTGAATCAGCCGCTCGAACAATAGCTTAAGCCTGCTCATCCAGGCCATCAGCCTCAACCTCGCCACGCCGCAACGCCGCCAGGGCCTCGCTCAGCCGTCTCACGCGCTGCTGCGCCACGGGGTCGTTGGTTTCGGCCAGCATGCGTTGCGCCTCGGCCCGGTCCCGGATCAATTCGTCCTCGCCCCGCAGATAGCCGAAGAAGTGCCACCAACCATCCAGTGCCTCCTTCGGCTGCGCCTCGGGCCGTGCCTCTACGGGCAGGTCATCGGCATCTATAGCCCATGATAGGGCATCACCATGCCCAGTCGCAGCGAGGTGGTGCATCAGCGCCCCACTGTCAAGATCCTCCGCCTCGCGCAACCAGCCAATTAAGGCGTCCCGCAGCGATTCGGCATGCCCGGAAGGCAGGTCAAGCAGGCAAAGCGGCTCCTCAACCTCGCTCAGCAGCCTTGGCTGCCGGATCAGAATGGCCAGCAAAATTCTTGCTCGTTTCATCCGCTGCGTAGAGCCTGGAACAGGAACCACCAATTTCGGCACCGGCTTTTTGCCCGGCTTGCCGCCAAAACTCCGCTTCCCACTGGCAAAAAACCGGTCAATCAGGGCTCGCCGGTACTCACTGGCCAGCCCCTTGTCTCCAATCAACGCAGCCGCCTTCTCAAGACGCGCCCGCAGCCCGGCCCGCTGCTCGGGCGTCACCGCCGGCCGGCCCTCGGCCAGCAACTCGTACAGCGCCTCCGAAAGCGGTTTCGCCGCATCCAGCACCGCCTGAAACGCCGCCGGCCCGCGCTTGTTCACCAGGCTGTCCGGGTCCTCCCCGGTCGGCAGCGTCGCCAGCCGCAGCGTCACATCCGGCTTCAGCAGCGGCAGCGCCAATTCCGCCGAGCGCGCCATCGCCTTCGCCCCGGCCTTGTCGCCGTCAAAGCATAGCACCGGCTCCGGAGACATCTGCCACAGCGCCGCCAGTTGATCCTCGGTCAGCGCCGTGCCCAGCGGCGCCACCGCCCCGGCAAACCCCGCCTGGTGCAGCATGATGACATCCATATACCCCTCAACCACCATCACCGCCCCGCCGCGGAACGCCCCCTCCCGCGCCAAATCCCAGGCGTAGAGGCTGGCACGCTTGTGAAACAGCGTGGTTTCCGGCCCGTTGAGGTATTTCGGCTGGCCATCCCCCATCACCCGCCCGCCGAAGGAAATCACCCTGCCCCGCCGGTCCTTGATGGGAAACATCACCCGGTTGAAGAACATGTTGCTCACGCCGGCATCGGGGTCATCCGGGTCGCGCCACTTCAGCAAGCCGCCTTCCACCATCTGCTCGGTGGTCACGCCCTCGGCGCGCAACTCACGCTCCAGCGCGCCGCGCTCATCGCCAATCCAGCCCAGGCCAAACTTCGCGATCGAGGCTTCGCTCACCCCCCGCTTCAGCAAATACTCCAGCGCTGTCCGGCCTTCCGGCGCCCGCAACCGGCGCTGAAAACTCGCCGCCGCCGCCGCCATCACCTGGTGCAGGTCGCGCGCCCGCGCCTCGCGCGCCGCCGCCTGCGGGCTGGGCTTCGGCACTTCCATGCCCGCTTCCGAGGCCAACCGCTCCACCGCCTCCGGGAAGCTCGCCCCCTCGGCCCGCATGAGGAAGGCTATGGCATCGCCATGCGCACCACAGCCAAAACAATGGAAATGGTCGTCATACACATAGAAGCTGGGCGTCTTCTCATTGTGGAACGGGCAACACCCCTTCCACTGCCGGCCATTCCGCGCCAGCCGGGTCTTGCGCCCAATCAGCCCGGGCAGCGGGGTCCGGGTCCGCAAGTCATCCAGAAACTGCGGGGGCAATGCCATGCCGCCATTTACCCCAACCAAACCCGGTAGTCACTCGCTGAGACACTTACTTTTCAGAACCAAAGAATCCTGAAAAGCAACTAGCTATTCCTGAAAAAATACCATGCACAATGGGCGCCCCTACCGGCGTGGGCAGTCCGGGTCCAGGTGATGCGTCCGCCCATCCTCCCGAGTCACGCAACCCTGCCGCGCCATTGCCGGCACCCAGTCGCCCCGCGGCCCCAGCCGAGACCGTCCCGGCCCCTCGGCCACGCCATTCACCCATTCACCCTCAAACCGACTGCCACTTGGGCCAATCAGCATGCCTCGGCCATGCGGGCGCCCCTCAAACCATTCGCCCCGGTAGCCAAGGCCACTTCCAATCTGGCTGCCCTGGCCATGCAGCAACCCGGCGCGGAAACTGCCCTCCTCGGCCACATCGTCCGGATCATCCGGATCATAGCGGCCCTCGCCTTCAAACCGGCTCGCCCGCATGCCGCCGGTATAGCGCCAGGCTATTGTCCGGCCATTCCAGGTGTAGCGCAGGGACGCCACGCCCTGCCCTTCCGCCGGCCCCGCCGGGCAGGCGCCACTCCAGCGCGCTTCAGCGTTGCTGCCAGGCCGGGCATTCCACAGCCAGCAACCAGAAGCCGGGTCCACCACCCAGCCGGCCCGCTCGGCATTGCCCATCTCCGCCGCCGGCGGCGCCGGCGGCCGGGCCTGCGCGCCCAGTATCAGCAGCACACTCATCACCAAACCCAGGCCGAGCCACCGCATGGCAATCCTCCCGCACTTGGCAACAACTCCAGCACAGCCCGCCCCGCCGCCTCAACGGGATTCACTGGCCAATCCGCATCGTTCGTAGTATGTTCTCATTTTTGGCGGAGGATTGCAATGCCCCATCGCCCCGGCCCGCCCCGCAGCCGCAAAAGGCCGGCGCCCGCCCCAGCCGGGTATTTGTCCGATAAGCTTAGTGCCCGCAAAACCAGGGCAAATTTCCCTCGCCCTGCCCGCCAACCCAACAGGCGCCGCGCCGGCAAAACCCCGGCAACATCGCCGCAGCCCGGCCAGGCCTCCGCACCGCACGCGCAGCAAGGCCGGCGGCCACATCCCCGCCCGGCCTATTTGTCCGAACAACGCGCCGCGCAAAACCAGCAGCAAAAAATCCGCTGCCGGTCCAGGCGCTTAAGCTCAGCCGCCCAGCGCGGCCTTCACCAGCGGGCCGGCCTTGCCCATATCCATACCGGCGGCATGCTTGGCCTTCAGCACGGCCATCACCTTGCCCATATCCTTCAGGCTGGCGGCGCCGCTCTCGGCCACGGCATCGGCCACGGCGGCGCGCATCGCCTCCTCGCTCATCTGCTGCGGCAGAAAGCTCTCAATCACCGCAATCTCGGCTTCTTCCTTCTCGGCCAGCTCCGGCCGGTTACCCTGGCGATACAGTTCCACGCTCTCGCGCCGGCTTTTCGCCATGCCGCGCAGCATGGTGATGATCTGGTCGTCCGGCACCTTGTCCACGCCGCTCGGCCGGGCGTTGATGTCCACATCCTTCAACTTCGCCATGATCATGCGAATGGTCGAGGTACGCTCGGCGGTCTTGGCCAGCATGCTGGCCTTCATCTCGGCGGTGAAGCGGGTGCGCAGATCATCGGACATGGCGGTATCTCCTCTTTCCCCACCTTACCGCCGGGGACAGGAATTCCCAAACCCCAATCTCGTCCTTGCTTTGGGAAAAAACTTCCCGCATCTTCCCGGCCATGCGCACGGTTGAAGAGATCATCGCCCTCATGGGTGGCCTGGAAAGCGCGGCAACGCGCTGTGGCATTGGCACGGAAGCGGTGCGGAAATGGCGGCAAACCCGCGCCATTCCCGCCAAGCACTGGCCTGCCGTCATCGCCGCCACAGGGCTCAGGCTGGATGACCTCGCCGCCGCGCCAACCGCGCCGGAGAACGCCATGCCCACCCCCGAATCCGCCCCCGCAGGCAGCGAAATCCAAATCCCGGAAGGCGCCACCGCCTGCCTGGTGCTGGGCGATGGCAGCATCCTCTGGGGCCGCGGCTTCGGCGCCAACACCACGACCTCGGTCGGGGAGGTGTGCTTCAACACCGGCCTGACCGGCTACCAGGAAACCCTGACCGACCCGAGCTATGCCGGCCAGATCATCACCTTCACCTTCCCGCATATCGGCAATGTGGGAACGAATGCTGAGGATCTGGAAGCCGCCAGCCCCGCCTGCCGCGGCCTGGTGGTGAAGCAGGATGTGACGGAGCCGGGCAACTGGCGCAGCGTGCAGCACCTGGACGCCTGGCTGAAAAGCCACGGCACCCCCGGCATCGCTGGCGTTGACACCCGTGCCCTCACCGCCCGCATCCGCGACGGCGGCGCCCCCAACGGGGTGCTGTGCTTCCCGGTCGATGGCCGGTTCAACCTGCCCGCCCTGCGCGCCCAGGCCGCCGCCTGGCCCGGGCTGGAAGGCATGGACCTGGCCAAGGAAGTCACCTGCCGGCAGTCCTACAACTGGGACGAAGCCGAATGGAGCTGGCCCGAGGGTTTCGCCCGCCAAACCGCGCCGAAGTTCAAGGTGGTTGCGGTTGACTACGGCGCCAAGCGCAACATCCTGCGTTGCCTCGCGGCCGCGGGTTGCGCGGTAACCGTGGTGCCCGCCACCGCCACCGCCGAGGAAATCCTGCGCCACAACCCGGATGGCGTCTTCCTCAGCAACGGCCCTGGCGACCCCGCCGCCACCGGGGTTTATGCGGTGCCGGCGATTCAGGCGGTGCTGGAAAAGCGCGTGCCGGTGTTTGGCATCTGCCTGGGCCACCAGCTGCTGGGCCTGGCGCTGGGCGCCACCACCTACAAGCTGGAACGCGGCCACCGCGGCGCCAACCAGCCGGTGAAAGACTTGGCCACCGGCAAGGTGGAAATCACCAGCCAGAATCATGGCTTTGCGGTGAATGCCGAGACCCTGCCGGCCGGCGTTCGCGTGTCGCATATCAGCCTGTTCGATGGCTCGAATGAAGGTCTGAGCTGCGACAACCGCCCGGCCTTCAGCGTGCAGTACCACCCCGAAGCCAGCCCGGGGCCGAGCGACAGCCACTACCTGTTCCATCGCTTCGTGGAGCTGATGGGCAAGGCGCATGTTTAGCCTGCGCGGTCGCGTCGGGCTGGTAACCGGCGGCAATGGCGGC
>CANFIE010000155.1 GCA_947446625.1 Acetobacteraceae bacterium
CCCGCACCACCGCCTCGGCGCCCAGCCGCAGCAGCGCACCCTCAGGCAGCGCCAGCAGGTCCAGCCCGCGCGTGGTCACGTTCTCGCCGATCACGCCCGGCGCCAGGGCAAAGCCACGCCCGGCCAACTCGTCGAACAACTCGGCATGCAGCAGATGCACCTGGCGCAGATTTGGCACCGTCGGGTCCTTCGCCACCCGGCTGCGGTGCCGCACCAGCGGGCCGGCGTGAACATCCCCCGCCACCCCAAGCCCTGCCAGCAGCGCAATCTCCGCCACATTGGGCTTCGAGAAGCTGTACTGCCCGTGCCGGCTTACCGCCACCACCTGCGCCATCGCACTCATGCCATCGCCCGTACCGGAGGCCGCGCCATCCAGTTCATCGCCGTGGCGCTCAGCCCCACCACCACCATCACCGGCCAGAAGGCGTCGTAATTCCCCACATACTGAATCAGCATCGCCCCGCTGCCCGCCCCCAGAAAGCCGCCAATCTGGTGGCTCAGGAAGCACACGCCATACAGCGCGCCCAAATCCGCGGTGCCGAAGCGCCGGGCAATGGCGGTATTGGTCAGCGGAATCGTGCCCAGCCACACAAAGCCCATCACCGCGGCAAACACCAGCGCACCCGTCTCTGTCGGCACCACGGCAGCAAAGGCGGCAATCGCCACGCTCCGCAGCAGGTAAATCGCGCCCAGCGCCGTCTCCGGCCGCACATAGTCGCTCACCTTGCCGCAGATCCAGCTGCCCGGAATATTGAACAGCCCCACCGTCATCAGCGTCAGTGCGCCCATGCCCGGCAAGCCGCACAGCGCCAGATGCGCCGGCAGATGCACGGTCAAGAATGCCAGCTGAAACCCGCAGGCGAAGAACCCACCTGTCAGCAGCGCAAAATCCCGGTCGGCCAGCGCCCGCCTTGCCAGCGCCGGCAGCCCGGCCAGCCCGGCGGCGGTCTGCGCGGCGGTGGCGCTCGGCCGCCATTCAATGCTGCGGCCAATGGGAATGATGATCAGCGCGGCGCAGGCCAGCCCGGCCAGGGCGGTGGTCGCGCCCCAGGCGCCAATCAACTGGTCGGCAAAGGGCACCATGGCGGCCTGCCCCAGGCTGCCGCCCGCGCTTGCCAGCCCAATCATCTCGCCCCGGCGTTCCGGAGGCACCGCCCGGCCCACGGCAGCCAGCACCGCCCCGGTGCCAGCCCCGGCCACGCCCAGGCCGGTCAGCAGGCCGAAGCCCAGAACCACGGTAGCGGTGGAAGGCAGCAGCGCCACCATGCCCAGCCCCAGCGTCAGCAGCAGCCCACCGCCGGCAATCACCCGGCCGGCGCCATAGCGGTCTCCCAGCGCGCCGCCCATGGGCTGCGCCAGTCCCCAGGCCAGGTTGTGCAGGGCAAAGCTGGCGCCCAGCAGCCCGGGGGCAATGCCCTGCTCGGTGCCCAGCGGCAGAATGAACAGCCCAAAGGTCTGTCGCACCCCCAGGGCCAGGCTGATGGTGGCGGCAGCAGCCGCAACAAGGGTCCAGATCGCGGCTTTCATGCCGCCGATCATGGCGAGCCTTGCCATCCCCGGCAAACGCGCTGCGCGCCGGGTCCGTCATGCACGGGGCGCGGGGCAATCCCCGCAGCCCCGCATCAACTCACCGCCCGGTCACGGCCCGGGCAATGTCGCTGCGGTTCAGGCCCATATCGGCCAGCTCGCGGTCGCTCATCGCCCGCAGTTCCGCCTGGGCCGCCAGCCGCGCCGGCCAGCCCAGCACCGCATCGGCCAGCCGGGCCACGCCCTGGCGCAGCCCGCTCACCAGCGCCGCCTGGTGGGCACGGGCGGCGGCCAGGCGCAGCGCCTCCACCTGCTCGGCAACCTGGCTCCGGGGGGAGGGCAGCAGGAAAGCCACTTCCGCCTTGGTGATACGCGCGCTCATTCTCTCTATCCTTGGGGTGCGAGGCGGACCGACATGGCCGCGGGGTTTTCGCCAGCGCGAGATACTCCCGTAGCCACCACCGGCCACTCGCTAAGGCAACAGCCTTGCCATGCGTTGTGTGCGTGGCTTGCTGTGGATGCGTGCAATTATGAAGACACTAAGGCAGGGCCAGTTCCATGGATGACGCAACAAAGCTGGCCGCGCTGCGCCAGAACCTCGCCACCGCCGGGGTTGAGGGCTTCCTCATCCCCCGCGCCGACGAATTCCTCGGCGAATACGTCCCCCCCAGCGGGGAACGCCTGGCCTGGCTCACCGGCTTCACCGGCAGCGCCGGCATGGCCATCGTGCTGCCGAACAAGGCCGCCCTGTTCACCGACGGCCGCTACACCACCCAGGCGGCGCAGCAAACCAACCCCAGCCTGTGGGACCAGCGCCACATCACCGAAAACCCACCCGGCGAATGGCTCAAGCTGCACGCCGCCGGCCTGCGCATTGGCTACGACCCCTGGCTGCTCAGCGAGGCCGCGCTGCGCCGCTTCACCGCCGAGGGCATTACCCTGGTGCCGCTGGCCAGCAACCCGCTGGACGCCGCCTGGGCCGACCGTCCCGCCCCGCCGCTCGCCGCCGCGCAGCCCCACCCGCTGGACTATGCCGGCACCAGCGCGGAGGAAAAGCGCGCCACCGCCGCCCAAACCCTGCGCGAAGCCGGCGAGGCCGCCGTGGTCCTGGCGGACCCGCACAGCGTCGCCTGGCTGCTCAACATCCGCGGGGCGGACCTGGAAAACACCCCGCTCGCCCTGGCCTTCGCCCTGCTGCACGCCGATGCCCGGGTGGAACTCTTTCTCGACCCGGTAAAAATCCCCCCCGCCACCGCCGCGCATCTCGGCAATGCGGTGCAGCCCCGCCCGCGCGCGGAACTCCCCGCCGCCCTGGCCGCGCTGGCCGGCACCAAGGTCCGCATCGACCCCGAGCTGACCCCCGCCTGGTTCACCCAAAGCCTGCGCACCGCCGGCGCCACGCCGCAGGATGGCGAGGACCCCTGCCGCCTGCCCCGCGCCTGCAAGAACCCGGTGGAGCAGCAAGGCAGCCGCGCCGCGCATCGCAGGGATGGCGCCGCCATGGCCAATTTCCTCGCCTGGTTCGCCACCGCCGCCCCCACCGGCAGCCTCACCGAAATCGCCGCCGCCGAGCACCTGCTTGCCTGCCGCCAGGCCCAGCCGCTGTTCCGCGCCGAAAGCTTCCCCGCCATCAGCGGCGCCGGCGAACACGGCGCCATCGTGCACTACCGCGCCATCCCGGAATCGGACCGCGCCATCAATCCCAATGAATGCTTCCTGCTCGACAGCGGCGGGCAATACCTGGATGGCACCACCGACATCACCCGCACCCTCTGGACCGGCCCCGGCCCCGCCCCGGCGCAGTTGAAGGAGCGCTTCACCCGCGTCCTGCTCGGCCACATCGCCCTGGCCACGCTGCGCTTCCCCAAGGGCGTCGCCGGCCCGCATATCGATATCCTGGCCCGCCGCGCCCTCTGGGATGTCGGGCTGGACTACGACCACGGCACCGGCCACGGCATCGGCAGTTTTCTGTCAGTGCATGAAGGCCCGGCCGGCATTTCCCGCGCCGCCCGCCCGGTGGCGCTGCAGCCGGGCATGATCCTGTCCGACGAACCCGGCTTCTACCTGCCCGGCCATTACGGCATCCGCATCGAGAACCTTGTGCTGGTCCAGCAGGCCCCCGCGCTGCCTGACCAGCAAAAGCCCTTCCTGCAATTCGAGACGCTGACACTGGCACCCTATGACCGCGCCCTGATCGACCTGCCGCTTTTGGGGGCAGCCGGCCGCGCCTGGGTCGATTCCTACCATGCCGAGGTACTCGCCCAGGTCGCCCCACTCTGCGAGGCTGCCACCGCCGCATGGCTGAAGGCCGCCTGTGCACCGCTTTAGCGTCTGACCGGCGCTAAGCTGTCGTTGGAGCGGCTGATTCACGCCGCCGGTGATGGCACCGGCGACGATCAGACGCGAGGAACCACCGCATGCCCGTATCCCGCCGCACCCTGCTCGCCGCCCCCGCGCTGTTGCTGGCCTGGCCGGCGCGGGCGCAGCCCCGGCCGCTGCGCATGCTGGTCTCGCTCGGCCCCGGCTCCACGGTGGATCTCGCTGCCCGCATCCTGGCCGAAGCGCTCAGCCAGCGGCGCGGCCAGCCGGTGTTAGTGGAAAACGCCGCCGGCGGCGAAGGGCTGGTCGCCGCCAACGCCCTGCTCCGTGCCCGCCCGGGCGAGGCCGTGCTCTACAGCTTCGGCGACCTTGTCACCGTGCCCCCCACCACCCCGCCGGGCTTTGACCTGGTGGCGGAAATCCTGCCCGTCGTCGGTACCTCGGCCAATCCGCTGGTGCTGGCCGCCGCGCCGCAACTTGGCGTGCGCGACCTTGCCGGCCTCATGGCCCTGGCCCGCGCCCAACCCGGGGCGCTGGGCTACTATACCTCGCCGGGCGGCGCGGCGCTGGGCATGCGCGCCCTGCAGCGCGAGGCCGGTGTCACCCTCATCAAGCTGCCCTACCGCAGCTCCGCCGCCGCCATGGTGGACCTCACCGCCGGCCGCATCGCCATGCTGCTGGCGCCCCAGGGCGCGGTGCTGGAACTGGCCCATGCCGGCCATGTGGTGCCCATCGCCACCCCCGGCCCGGCCCGCAGCCCCGCCTTGCCGGCCATGCCCACCAGCGCCGAGGCCGGCTTCCCCGCCTTCAAGGCCGAAGGCAGCCAGGGCATCTTCGCCCCCCGCAGCATGCCGGAAGCCGAGCGCGCCACCCTGGCGGCGCAAACCCTGGAAGCCCTGGCCGAACCCGCCGTGCAAACCCGCTTCGCCGCCGCCGGCGTCACCCCGCGCGGCCTCGGCCCCGCCGCCTTCGCCACCTACCTGGCCGAAACGCGGGACCGCCTGGCCATCCTCATCCGCGAATTCGGCCCGGAATAACGCCCGCCGCAGCAGCTACCCCAGCCAGGTGCCGCCAAAGGGCAGGGTGATGAAATCCCCCGCCGCCACGCCCTGTGCCGCCCTGGCCTCGGCCAGCGCCTGCTCCGGCGCGTCAATCGCCTCATCGGTCAGCCCGGCAAAGGTGCCGAAATGCATGCCGATGCTCTGCCGGGGCCGCAGCACCGCATGCGCCCGCACCGCTTCCTCGGGGTTCACATGCTGGGTCCGCATGAAGTGGCGCGGCTCATAGGCACCAATCGGCAGCAGGGCCAAATCTATCCGCGGAAACCGCGCCGCCACCTCGGCGAAATGCCCGCACCAGCCGCTATCGGCGGCGAAGTAAACCGTATGCGCCGCCGACTGCACCACAAAGCCGCCCCACAGGCTGCGGTTCCGGTCACCCAGCCCCCGCGCCGAGAAATGCTGCGCCGGCACATAGGTCACCCGCAGCCCGGCCACCTCGGCCTGCTGCCACCAGTCCAATTCCCGCGCCACCAGCCCGGCCTTGCGCAAATGCCGCGCATTCTCCAGCCCGGTCAGCGTCGGTGGCGCCCAGCGCCGCCGCACCTGGCGCAGCGTCGGCAGGTCCATGTGGTCGTAGTGGTTATGGCTCACCAGCAGCAGGTCCACGCCCGGCAGCGCCGCCAGCGCCTGCCCCGGCGCCCGCACCCGCTTCGGCCCCAGAAAGGGCAGGGGGCTGCACCGCGCCGACCATATCGGGTCCAGCAGCACGCCCTGGCCGCCAATCCGCAGGTAGAAGCTGGCATGCCCGATGAAGGTGGCGCTCAGCCCCTCGGCGTCCAGCGCTACCGGGGCGGGCTGCGGCGCATCCTCAATCCAGCGCGGCCAGGGCGCCGGCCGCCGATGCCGCTGCCAGTGCAGCACTTCCCGCAGGGTCTTGCTGCCGGGGGCCTCCACATTGTGGAACCGCCCCTGCTCGCGTGGCGCGCTCACGCCATGCCGGCCAGGGCGCGAAACGCCGCCTCGGTCAGCGTCGTCACCCCCAGCTCGGCGGCCTTGGCCGCCTTGCTGCCGGCATCCGCGCCCACAATCAAAAAGTCGGTCTTCTTCGAAACGCTCTTGGTCACCTTCGCGCCCAGCCTTTCGGCCTGCGCCTCGGCTTCCGGCCGCGTCATCGTCTCCAGCGTGCCGGTGAACACCACGGTCCGCCCGGCAAAGGGGCTGTCGCTCGCCGCCACTTCCACCGGCTGCGGCCGCACCAGCCCGGCCAGGTCATCCAGCGCCGCCAGGTTGCGTTCCTCGGCGAAGAACTCCACCAATTCCTGCGCAATGGTCGGGCCAATCCCCTGGATCGAGCCCAACTCCTCCCGCGCCTCGCTACCGATGATCCGCGCCGCGATCATCTTCTCCCGCCACTCCGGCAGCGAATGGTAATGTCGCGCCAGCAGCTTGGCATTCGCCTCGCCAATGCGCCTTATCCCCAGCGCAAAGATGAAGCGGTCAAACCCCGGCGTCTCGCGCGCCGCAATGCCACGCAGCAGGTTGCGCACGCTGGTTTCGCCCCAGCCCTCGCGCTGGCTCAACTCCGCCGCCCGCCCCGGCAGCCGGAAGATATCCGCCGGCGAGCGCAGCCAACCCAGATCAAACAACTCCTGGATGCGTTCCTCGCCCAAGCCCTCGATATCCATGGTGTTGCGCGCCACGAAATGCCGCAGCCGCTCCACCGCCTGGGCACCGCAGGTCAGCCCGCCGGAGCAGCGCCGCACCACCTCGCCCTCGGGCCGCACCGCATGGCTGCCGCATACCGGGCATAGCTGCGGAAACACGAAGGCCTCGCTCTCCGCCGGGCGCTTTTCCAGCACCGCACTGACAATCTGCGGAATCACATCCCCGGCGCGTTGCAGCACCACGGTATCGCCCGGGCGCACATCCTTGCGGGCAATCTCATCCTCATTGTGCAACGTGGCATGCTGCACCACCACGCCGCCCACATTCACCGGCTCCATCACCGCGCGCGGCGTCAGCGCCCCGGTGCGGCCCACCTGAATCTCGATGCGCAGCAGCCTGGTGGTGGCCTGTTCCGCCGGAAACTTCCACGCAATGGCCCAGCGTGGCGCCCGCCCCACAAAGCCAAGGCGGGTCTGCCAGTCCAGCCGGTCCAGCTTGTACACCACGCCGTCGATGTCATAGGCCAGCGCCGCCCGCTCCGCCCCCACCCGCGCCTGAAACGCGGCGGCATCGGCCTCGGTCTCCAGCCGGCTGCTCAGCGGGTTCACCTTGAACCCCCAGCCCCGCAACTGCTCCAGCCAATCCCAATGCGTCTCCACCGCCAGGCTGCTGGCCGCGCCCATGGCATAGGCAAACAGCTGCAACGGCCTGGCCGCGGTGATCTTCGCATCCAACTGCCGCAGGCTGCCGGCGGCAAAGTTGCGCGGATTGGCAAATACCCGCCGCCCCGCCTCGGCCTCGGCGGCATTGAAGGCCAGGAACGCCGCCTTGCCACAAAACACCTCGCCGCGAATTTCCACCCGCTCCGGCGCCGCGCCCTTCAGCCGCAACGGCAGGTCGGCCAGCGTGCGCAGATTGGCGGTGATATCCTCACCCTCCGCCCCATCGCCCCGCGTTGCCCCGCGCACAAACCGGCCATTCTCATAGGTCAGGTTCACCGAAAGCCCGTCGATCTTCGGCTCACCCACAAAATGCAGCGCCTCCTCCTTCAACCCCAGGAAGCGACGAATGCTGGCGCAGAACTCGGCAAAATCCTCGGCGGCGAAGGCATTGTTGAGCGACAGCATCGGCACGCCATGCCGCAGCTTGGCAAAGCCCTCGGCCGCCGCCGCCCCCACCCGCCGGCTCGGGCTGTCATCCCGCACCAGGGCCGGAAACCGCGCCTCAATCGCCCGGTTCCGCGCCACCAGCGCGTCATAGGCGGCGTCGCTGATCTCGGGCGCGTCCTGCTCATGATAGGCCCGGTCATGCCGGGCAATCTCCGCCGCCAGCCAGGCCAGTTCCGCCGCCGCCGCACCCTCGTCCAGCGCATCCACCGCGTTGCGCGGCGGATTCAGCCCTTCGCGGCCCTCACCGCTCCGGCCATCCGTCGCGCTCAAAGCAACCCACCCGTCAGCAGACTATCCGCCGCCGCCCGCGCCGCCTCGGTCACCGTCTCGCCCGCCAGCATCCGCGCCAATTCCTCACGCCGCTCGGCCTTGGGTAGCGCTTCCACCAGCGTGCTCGCCCGCCCGGCCTTCACCGATTTGCTCACCCGCAAATGCGCCGCGCCGCGCGCCGCCACCTGCGGGCTATGCGTCACCACCAGCACCTGCAACCGCTCGGCCACGCGCTCCAGCCGCTCGCCCACCGCCGCCGCCGTGGCGCCGCCAATGCCGGCATCCACCTCGTCAAACACCAGGGTCGGCACCGGAGACCCCGCCGCCAGCACCACCTTCAGCGCCAGCATCAACCTGGAAAGCTCACCGCCCGAAGCAATCTTCTGCAAATGCCCCGGTGTCTGCCCGGGGTTGGTCGAAACCAGAAAGGTCACCCTATCCTGCCCATCCGGCCCCCAGGCGGCTTCCTCACGCGGCGCCACCTCCACCACCAGCCGAGCCCTGTCCAGCTTCAGCGGTGGCAGCTC
>CANFIE010000156.1 GCA_947446625.1 Acetobacteraceae bacterium
CGACCGCACGCTGATGGTGCCGGTGGCGGCGGCCGTGTCCAGCGTGGTGATGGCATTGGCCTGGGTGAGCGCGATGGAGCCGGCATTGCCGGAACCGGCGCCGCCCTGCGCCACCAAATGCCCGGCGGTAAGCGTGCCGCTGCTTTGGCCGATGGCGCCCGTGGCGTTGAGCGTGACCGTGCCACCGCCGGCACCGACCGCGCCGGTAAGGGTGAGGTCTGCCGCCACGGCGTTGTTGGTGAGCGTGACCGCGGAGCCGGAGGCGGCGACCACGGTGAACAACAGGACATCGGACCGCACATCCACCGCGCCCGAGGCAGCGGCGCTGGTAAGCGTGGTGATGGCGTTGCCGGCGCGGTTCAGGCTGACCGAGCCGGCATCGCCGGAACCAGCCTCACCGCGCACCAGCAAGGTGTCGGCGGTGATGGTGCCGCCGGACTGGCTGACGGCGCCATTGGCGTTGAGCGTGAGCGCGCCGGCCCCGCCATGGCTGGCATTTATGGTGCCGGAGAGGGTGAGGTCCCCGGGGCCATTGCGGTTGGTGAGGGTGATGCCCTGGCCGGCGGCGTCGGCGACCGTGAAGGTGGCGACGTCGGAGCGCACTGTGATGGCGCCGCTGGCATTGGCGGTGGTGAGGGTGGTGATGGCATTGCCGCTGCGGTTCAGCGTGATGCTGGCGGCATCGCCACTGCCGGCGCCGCCCTGAGCCAGCAGGCTGCTGGCGGTGATGGTGGTGCCGTTGTTCTGGCTGATGGCGCCATTGGCGTTGAGGGTAAGGGTGCCGCTGGCACTGCCGGCATCCACCGAGCCACCCAGGGTGAGCGCCCCGGTGAGCGCATTGTTGGTAAGGGTAACGCCAACGCCGGTGGCGCCATTGACCGTGAAGGTGGCGGCATCGGACCGCACCGCGATGGCACCCGTGGCGGTGGCGTTGGTGAGCGCGGTGATGGCGTTGGCGCGGTTCAGGCTGATGCTGGCGGCATTGCCGCTGCCGGCGCCGCCCTGGGCCACCAGCGTGCCGGCGGTGATGACGCTGCCGGCGGATTGCCCAATGGCGCCCGTGGCGTTGAGCGTGACGAGACCGCTGCCGGCATTGATCGCACCGGTCAGCGTCAGGTCGCTCGCGGCGCGGTTGTTGGTGAGGGTGACGGCGCTGCCTGCGGCGGCGGCCACGGTGAAGGTGGCGACATCGGACCGCACCGTGACCGCGCCGCTGGCGGCGGCGGTGGTGAGGGTGGTGATGGCGTTGTTGGCGCGGTTCAGGCTGATGCTGGCAGCATTGCCGCTGCCGGCGCCGCCCTGCGCCACCAGGCTGTTGGCCGTGACGGTGGTGGCGTTGTTCTGCGTAATGGCGCCATTGGCGTTGAGGGTGAGCGTGCCGCTGCCGGCGTCAACCGAACCACCGATGGTGAGCGCGCCATTGCTGGGCGCGGTGCGGTTGTTGGTGAGGGTAACGCCGACGCCCGTGGCGCCATTGACCGTGAAGGTGGCAACGTCGGACCGCACCGCGATGGCGCCCGTGGCGGTGGCGTTGGTGAGCGCGGTGATGGCGTTGCCGGCCTGGGTGAGATCCACGCTGGCGGCATTGCCGGAGCCAGCGCCGCCCTGGGCCAGCAGCGTGCCGGCTGTGATGATGCCACCGGTTTGGCTGATGGCGCCGTTGGCGTTGAGCGTGAGCAGGCCGCCACCGGCATCGACCGCCCCGGTGAGGGAGAGCGCGCCGCCGGCGAAATTGTTGGTGAGGGTGATGGCGCTGCCGGCGGCATCGGTCACGCTGAAGGTGGCGAGGTCCGACCGCACATTGACGGCGCCGGTGGCGGCGGCCTTGGTGAGCGTGGTGATGCCGTTGCCGGCCTGGTTAAGCGCAATGCTGGTGGCGTTGCCGCTGCCGCCGGCACCCTGGGCCAACAGGCTGGTGGCAGTGACGGTGCCGCTGTTCTGGCTGATGGCGCCATTGCTGTTAAGGTTCAGCGTGGTGGCGCTGATGGTGCCATCCAGCGTCAGCGAAGAACCGCCCAGGGTGGTGGCCGCGGCATCCAGCGCCGTGACGGTGAGCGCGCGGTTGGAGGTGAAGCCAACCGTCTGCCCCGCGGCGGTGAGGCTGACGCTGTCCACCGGGTTGCTGCGGGTGAGCGCGATGCCGCCCGAACTGGTGCTGGCCACCAGCGTGCCGGTGGTGATGGTGCCGGCGGTTTGGCTGATGGCACCGCCCGTGCTGCTGAGCGAGATGCTGTTGGCGGCGAGCGTGGCCAGGCTGGCGTTGAGCGTGATGACGCCGCCGCTGGTGAAGATGATGCCGGAATCCACCGCCACGGTGGCGTTGACGATGATGCCGCCCGCGCCGGCGGCCAGCGTGAGCGTGCCCGGGTTGGCGCTGTTGTTGCCGCTGGTTTTGTCGATGGCGCTGGCAACGGTGACGGTGTTGGTGGCGGTAAGAACCACATTGCCGGCGTAGTTGTTGATGAGCGTCGGGTCGATGATGACGGTGGTGGGGTCGCCGGCCACGCCGTCGGTGGTGAATACACCGCCCGCCAGGGTGCCGTTGGTTTCCGCAGCGCCGCTGGCATTGCTGTTGCGGATGGTGATGTTCACCGGGTCCAGCAGCCAGGTGCCGGCCAGGCCCAGCGGGGCCGAGACATCGGGCAGCAGCGCCACCAGCAGCGCGGCGCCGGAGGAGGTTTCCACCAGGCCGCCATTGCCGCCCTGGGCGCCGCCACGGGCGGAAAGCCGCGAGAGAACCTGGGTGGATTCGGCGCTGTTCACCACCACATTGCCGCCATTGCCGCGCTGCGTGGCGTCAGCCCGCACCGTGGCGCCGGCCGCCACCGTGGCGCGCCGTGTGGTGGGGCCACCCACGGCCACGCGGCCACCGCCGGTGGTGCCGGAGGCATCCAGCACCGCGCCCGTGGGCACCGTGACATCGCCGGTGGCGGAGATGTTGATGCTGCCGCCCTGCCCGGCCGCATTGGTGGCGTTGATGGTGCCGCCGGCATTCACCCCGCCGCCCTGGGCGCGCAGCACGGCCTGGCCGCTGCCCACCACCACGCTGCCGGTGTTGTTCACCAGGGTTTCCACCAGGCCGCTGGCGGCGCTGGCGGTAAGCTGCACGGTGCCGCCCTGGGCGTTGATCGTGCCGCTGTTGGTGACCAGCGCCGTGGTGCCACCGGGTGCGCTGCGCACCTGCTGGGTGACATCAATGCTCAGCATGCCGTCGCCGGCCAGGTCCAGCGTGTAGGCCTCGGCCCCTTGCAGCGCCACCCGGCCCATGCGGGCGTTGATGGTGCCGCTATTGGCCGCGCGCGGGCCGGCCAGCACGGCCAGGCCCTGGTCTGCCACCGTGATGGTGCCGCGGTTTTCCACCCGGGCGCCGGCATTGGCCGGGCCGGTGAAGGCCAGGTTGCCGGCCATGAAATTTTCGTTGGTGATGTTGGCGGCGCTGGCGATGAGGCCGGCCACATTCACCTGCGCGCCTTCGGCGAACAGCACGCCGGACTGGTTGACGATGGCAATATGGCCATTGGCGGTAACCCGGCCGGCGATGACCGAGGGGTCTGGCGTGTTGACGCGATTCAGCGTCCAGCTCTGCTGGTTGGGCTGCTGGAATTGCACCGACTGGTTGGCACCAACGTTGAAGGTGTTCCAGTCAATGGCTGCGCGGTTGGTGGTTTGGTTGATGGTGGTGGTGGTGGCGCCACGGCTGATGGTGGCGGCGCCGGCCACCACCTGGCCGCCGGTGGGGCGGGCATTGGGGGCCACGGTCTGCGCCACGGCGGCATGCAGCGTCAGCACCGGCCACAGGGCGGAACCGGCCAGCAGGGCGCGTTGGAAGCGGGAAGCCGCCATGGTCAGTACCTCACCAGCGTGCGGAATATGGCCGCGGTTTCACGCAGGGCGTCCGCCGCCGCGCCATCAGGCCGGCGGGTAATGCGTTGGGCAATCTCGGCATCCACCTGCACCGTGTCGCTCACCACCACACGCACGCCACCGCCATAGCTGGAGAGGTGGCGGTTGGGGTCGGTGCGGAGGTTTTCCGAGGTGCGGCCAATGTCGCGGAAGGCGAAGAACTGGGTGGCCAGGCGGCCATTGCCGATCTGCGGCTCGGTCGGCAACTCGATGATGGTATCCAACTGCAATTCCATGGCCAGGCCCCAGGCGCGGTCGCCGCTGATCTGCCCGTTGTAGAAGCCACGGCCAATGCGGGCGCCGCCGAGGTAATATTTTTCGGCGGTGGGCAGCACGTCCTGCGTCCATTGCCCGGCAGCCAGGCCCTGAATGCTCAGCATGGCGCCTTCAAACGGCGAGAACAGCGGCTGGGTGCGCTGCACCTCGGCCGTGAGCTTGGTGAAGCTGTAGGTACTGCCCGCGCGAGAGGACAGCGCGCTGCCGGTGACGGAGGCGCCCAGGGCAGGCAGGCCATCATGCACGCGGAAATTGGCAATGGTGGTGGCGGCCGGCAGGAAGGGAACCCAGCCGTCCAGCATGTTCATGTCCATGCCGCCGCGCAGCACGCGAATCTGGTCCACACTGGTGCGGGTGCGGGCGTCACCAAAGCCGGTGGTGACGGTACTGTCGAACAGGTCGAACTGGGCCACGGCCGTGAGGTTGAACGAACGGCTGCGGATGACGGGGTAGCTGAGCGCCACGCCACCCAATTGCACCGTGCCCTGGTAGCCATTGGCGCCCACCTTGCCGAATGGCCGGGTGACGCCGGTGCCGGCATAGACCTTCAGCTTCAGGCCGGAACCGCCCAGGAAGATTTCCTCGCTGCCCTGCACAAACCATTGCGCGCCGGTGGGGGTGCCGAACAGCGTGATCTCGGACCTGTCACCGAATTCGGTGAAGGAGTTGCCGCCAACCATGGCCAGGCCCTGCCAGGGGCCGACATAGCGGTAGCCGCGATTGTCGATATTGGCATAGCCGCTGATCGCCTGGCGCTCCACCTGCGCTACCAATTGCAGGGCACCGGCCTCGCTGGTCATGGGCCGCAGGGTGCCGCGTACGGTCAGGCCCGGAATGTCACTGGCCAGCAGCAGGGCGCGTTCCAGCGTGGCGCCGCTGATGGGGCGCTGGCCCACCAGGCGGTTCAGCACGCGCAGCACCTGGGTGCCGGCAGGGCCAATATCACCCTCCAGCTTTACCTCAGCGATGAAGCCCTCGGTGATGGCAAAGGTCAGCTCGGCGCCATTGGGCCCGGCGGTAACGCCGGCATTCACGGCGGCAAAGGCGTAGTCGGCGGCGCGGTAGGCACGCAACACGGCCAGGCGCGCTTCCTCGATGCGCGACAGCGGCACGGTAGCATTGGCCAGCCCGGCAATGGCGGGGGCCAGGGCTTCGGCATCCAGCGCGGTGTTGCCGCGCAATTGCACCGCGCCCACCCGCAGCATGGCGCCGGCATTGGGGCCGGTGGTGGCGGTCTCGGGCGGCGGGGCAAGGCTGGGGCTCAGCCGCGGCGCCTGTTGCGGCACCATGCGATCGATTGGGTTGATCTGCGGCGGTGCCGGCTGCGCCAGAACGGCCGCGCCTCCCAGGCATACCGAGGCCGCGCCGAGCGACAGGATATTTTTGCGCATTGAACCCATCACACCGACGGCCCTAACAGCTTATTATCTTCTGCCGTTATGTCACGCTTTCGGCATTACGGACAAATTATGAAGTTGCGAGCCGCGGGGCGAGGGATTGCAAAATGAGTATACCAATTGGCGACGATCCCATCCTGCCATTGCACGTGGCGGATCCCGCCCCCGGGCTGGAAGGATTGCCGCGCGCCGACCTGGCCTTGCTGGAAACGGTGGTGCCGGAACTGGTCGACACGGCGCTGCAAGGCCCGGTGGTACTGACCCGTTACGGGCATGAGGCCTTCGTGCTGCTGCCGCTGGATATCTGGCGCCGGGTTTGGGAAGGCGCCAACCGGCCGCCGGTGATCCAGGGCCAGGCCACTCGGGGCTGATGCCCAACAAAGGGCGCGGCGGATTGACCGCACCTTGGCTTTCTGGCGGTACTGCCCGCCTAATTCAGGCGGCGGCCCGGGCCTTGCCGCAAAAGACGGACACCCATGGGACGCATCCTGGTTACCGGCGCCGCCGGCTTCATTGGCGCGCATCTGTGCCAGTTGCTACTGGCCCGGGGCGAAGCCGTGGTGGGGCTGGACAACCTGAACCCCTATTACAGCCCTGCCCTGAAGCAGGCCCGCATGGCGGCGCTGACCGGCAAGGCTGCGCCAGGCGCCTTTGAGTTCCATCAGTTGGACCTGGCGGATTCGGACAGCGTGCTGGCCATGGTGGCGGCGCGGCCCGATATCGACCGCGTGGTGCATCTGGGCGCCCAGGCCGGGGTGCGGTGGTCGCTGGAAGCGCCCTTTGCCTATACCGCGGCGAACGTAACCGGCCACCTGACCATGCTGGAGGCGATGCGCCGCAGCGAGGGGCGGATTCGGCACATGGTCTATGCTTCCACCAGCTCGGTCTATGGCTCCCGCACCGATGGTGCCTTCCGCGAGACCGACCGGGTGGAGCGCCCGGCTTCCCTGTACGCCGCCACCAAGCTGGCCGGCGAGATGATGAGCAAGGCCTATACCGACCTGTACCAGTTGCCGCTGACCGGGCTGCGCTTCTTCACCGTGTATGGCCCCTGGGGCCGGCCCGACATGGCCTATTGGCTGTTCACCGAGGCGATGCTGGCGGGACGGCCGATCCAGCTGTTCAACAACGGCAACATGCGGCGCGACTTTACCTATGTGGACGACATTGTGGCCGGGGTGGCGGCGGCCCTGGACCATCCGCCGGCCGGGGCCACGCACCGCACCTACAACATTGGCAACAGCAACCCCGAGCCGCTGATGGAGATGGTGGGGCTGCTGGAGGAATTGCTGGGGGTGCGGGCGATAAAGGTGATGAAGCCGATGCAGGCCGGCGACGTGCCCGCCACCTTCGCCGATGTTTCCGCCATGCAGCGCGACTTTGGCTGGCAGCCCAGCACCAGCCTGCGCACCGGGCTGACCAATTTTGTCGGTTGGTGGCGCGGGTACTTCAAGTAACGCGGGCAGCGTCCACCACGTGGAAGCAGGCGGTCACGTCGTCGTTCCAGCGTTCCGCCCGTAGCTGCCCGGCCAGATGCAGCGGCACACCGCCCGGGGCCAGCAGCGCCTCGGCCAGCGGGCCTTCCTTGGCACGGAAGCAGATGGCCTTGAGCCGGCCGCCTGCCTCGCCTTCCAGGAAGGCGCGGACGGTGGCGCCCTCCTTGCCCACGCGGTCGGCCCGCACCACGCGGCTGCGCGGCAGGGCGAATACCGGTTCCTCATTGGCCGAGCCGAAGGGCGCCAGGCGTTCCACCTGGCGGGCTAGATCCGTGTTGGCGGCGGGGACGGTGACGCTGCCTTCAATGATGAGATCGGCCGCGCCGGGCAGGCCGCCGGCCAGGGCGAGACGCTCATTCAAAAAGTCATGCACCTGCTGGCGACGCTCGGCCATGAAGCCGAAGCCCGCCGCCATGGCGTGGCCGCCGCCGGAGATGAGCAAGCCGGCCTGACGCGCGGCGATGATGGCGGCGCCGAGGTCCTGCCCCGCGATGGAGCGGCCACTGCCCTTGGCCAGCCCGGCGGAAACCCCGGCGACGCAGGCGGGGCGGTTGAATTTTTCCTTCATGCGGCCGGCGACAATGCCGACCACGCCGGGGTGCCAACCCTCGCCACAGACCAGCAGCACCGGCATGCCGGCGGCCACCTGTTCCTCGGCGGCGGCGAAGGCGGCGCCCAGCACATCGGCCTCCACCTCCTGCCGGCGCTTGTTCACCGCGTCCAGCCGCTCGGCCATGGCGCGGGCTTCCACCGCGTCGTCGCACAGCAGCAGGCGCATGCCGAGGTCGGGTTCATCAATGCGGCCAGCGGCGTTGATGCGCGGGCCGAGCACGAAGCCGAGCGAATGGGCGGTTGGTGCCTCGCGCACCAGCCCCACATCCAGCAGCGCCGCCACACCGGCATGGCCGCGCCGGGCCATCACCTTCAGGCCCTGCGCCACCAGGGCGCGGTTGACGCCGGTGAGCGGCATGACGTCGCACACCGTGGCCAGGGCGACGATGTCGAGCAGCTCGATGAGCTTGGGTTCGGGGTGCAGGTTGAAATGGCCCTGGCGCCGCAGCAGCCGATGCGTCGCCACCATGGCGAGGAAAGCCACGCCCGCGGCACACAGCCCCTTCAGCCCGCTGGTGCAGTCCAGCCGGTTGGGGTTGACCACGGCGCGCACCGGCGGCACCGGGCCTTCCGCCTTGTGGTGGTCCAGCACCACCACATCGGCCTCGCCCTGCGCCACGGCCAGGGCTTCATGCGCGGCCACACCGCAATCGACGCACACAATCAGCGTGGCGCCACGGGCCATGAGCTCGCGGATGGCGCCGGGGTTGGGGCCGTAGCCTTCCTTCAGCCGGTCGGGGACGTAATGCGTCACCTCGCA